>JBGTHE010000171.1:0-5157 GCA_041746335.1 Lysobacterales bacterium
TCTTCATTGACGTCTTTATCTTTAAGCCCAGCATTATCGACCCATCCAGCATTGTTTCGAGTATAAAATACCCCGCGCAATGCGGACTTTCCATTTCCAAGGGGTATATTTCCAACGAAGGTCGTTTCGTTGGAAACACCGCCATGCGCGGTGCTCGAAAGCCCCGCCTCAGCAAAAAATTCATATTCATCGTGATCGGGCTTTTGGGGGATTATTCGTATAGTGCCGCTCATGGAGCTTGCTCCATACAAAGTACCTTGAGGGCCTTTAAGTACTTCAATTCGGTTAATATCTACTAATTTCAAGTCTGGTTGTCGCCCACCACCGTCTTGCCCATTGGAACCGGTAATCACAATTTCATCAAAATAAACTCCCGTAGTTGCGGCGCCGACCGACTGAACCCCGCGAATTATGTATTTTTTATCTCCAGGTCCATTGTCTTGGTAAGAGAGACCAGGCACCGACCCGGCAAAGCCAACAAAGTCATCGGCACCCATTCGGTTTAAAGTTTCACCAGAAAAAGCATTAATCGTTAGAGGAACATCCTGCAAGTTTTTTTCTCCAGTTTTAGTTGCAGTTACTACGATTTCCTCTAACACCCCATTTACATCTGCAGGCTGAGTCTGAGCATGAGTTGACGTTCCTGAAAACAAAGCAGCTAGTAAAGCCAAAACTCCGGCCTTTTTGATTTTATTCTCGTTCATTTGATCCTGATCTCCCGGGGGCTGACTCGCAGTAATTTTCAGCTGATTGTTCTCACTTAATACCGCGTTCAGCCCAGTTCGACGAAGAAGAATTTTTATCCCATCTTCAATGCCGTATTGACCAGCTAGTCGATTTGTAATCTTCTTTTGAACCTGATCAAAAGGTACGATTAGGGTCAAATTCGCCTGTTCAGCAAACTGGACGAGCGACAGATCAGCTCGTTGCCGAGGAATATCAAAAAGAATACTTTCAGGATACGAATCATTCGCCATCAAACTTGATGACGCTATAAGTAACAGGACAAGAACAAGTTTCCGGAAAAGCCTTCCTTCGTCAACCTCTGGCGAGCAATTTTTACTCGCATGTTGTATAGACGAATGAACTTCAATTCTCCACCATAGGTTTGAAGAAATTAATCTGGCTTTTCTATTTGACCGTCCCTTAGTATGAAAACTTTGATTACGCAAACATTTACCGTCTTCCAAGAAGCACTTTATCGTCTTGACGTTCATATGTGATATTGAAATTTTGTCTCAAGGTATCCAATAAGCCAGAAACATCGCCTGCCTTAAACAATCCGGACACTCGAATCTTTTTAAGATTTTCATCCAGAAATACAAACTCTACAGGCGTATAACGGCTAATCTCTGTGATTGCATCTTGCAGAGACTCTCCTCTAAAAATCAGATTGCCCTCGCGCCAGGACAACTTAACCTCCATTTCGGCTGGTTCAATCTTTTCGAGCTCTTCCACCGACGGGCCAGTGATGAGTTGTTCGCCCATTGAGACCGATCTGGACGAAGACGGTAGTATCTTAGGTTTCCAATCCTGCTTATTCTGAATCGGATCTGAACGAACACCCACCAGTACCTTACCTTCGGTAACCACCAATTCAATATTCTGATCAGTGCGCAACTCGATACTGAAGGAGGTGCCCACTGCTTGTACAAGCTGGTCGCCTGCCTGTACGGTGAGTGGCCTAGACTCGTCGTGAGCAACATCAATGTGAACCTCTCCCCGTTCCAGGATAATAAAACGTTGTTGCGCTGTATATTTTACTCTGAGCAAACTATTGGTATTAACGACCAGCTGCGTGCCATCCATTAACTGTACACTTGAATACTCACCAATCGCTGTCTCATAAACACCTTCAGCATTATTCGATACCGCTACAGGAATCGTCTCTTCGTTAGGTAGCTCTTGCGTGCTTAATTGGACCACCGCCAACAAACCGACCACGCCTGCGAGGATCAGAGACGCCGCTATTGCCGAACTCAATCTGCGTGTTGCAGGGGCCTGTTGTGCTACTTGGGGAAACAGCTCCGACAAACGTGACAGCGCGTCCATCCTGTCCCAAAGTCTTGCCATTTCCTGAAATATTTGTCGATTATCCTGGCTGGCTTGCAACCAAAGTCGAAGTTCTTTCTCATCTTCGCCAAGCAAACCTCTATCTAGTTTAGCCAGCCATCGGCTGGCCTCATCATGGCGTTGGTCTTGGTCGGGTATTTGATAAACATTACTCATAGGAGAGCCTCTGAATCTGTTTGAAATGGGTGCGCTCTTCCCGCCGGAGCAAAATCATTGCTTGTTTGTTGCATCATAAAATATGTACATCGTTTAATGCCCAGAGCAATATGTTTTTCTACCGTGCTTTCGCTGAGATTCAATTTGTCTGCCACTTCGCGCTGGGAATAACCATAGACTTTTCTCAAAACAAAGGCCTTGCGGCATTGAACTGGCAAATGTCTGACTGCCTCACAAAAAAGCGCAAATTCTTCATTCGAGACCACTTGTGCATAAGTCTGGTCGACTAAATTTTCATGTTCATAGAATCCAGATTTTTCATCCCTATCGACACTGACAATTGCCAGACGTGATTCCGCCCGCTTGACCTGATCTAAAGCAAGATTCCGCGCTATTTTGAAAAGGAAGGAGCGGGGAGTGCGAATATCATCTTTTTTTTCCACCTGGCAGAGCCTGACATAAGTCTCCTGGACAATGTCCTCTACGTCTTTGGGCGGTACAATGCGAGACACGGCCCGCGCCAAATGTTTACGCATCGACAAATATAGACTGATACTACTGTCTTGTTCCGACATGCTTACTCACCCTGAATACAGCCAATTCTACTTTGCCAGAGTATAGGTAGCATCAGTAGTGTCCCAACGTTGAACGCCCCGATCGCTCTAAGATATTGAAGGACATCGAATAAATGATGACATTTCCTGGTCTCGATTTGAACAGTGAATCAAGACTCTGCCACGCTGCGAGGAATATCCGCGTGGAGACATTCGATGAACCAAGGCAAGTTGGTTTTTGGAGTATAGGTAGCATTAAAGCCATATTGCCAGAACCCCAAATGTATCGGAAAGCAGAAAGCATTATTCATCAATATGTATGGCCTGGCTTTGCGCGAATTGTCGCGCTATTTGTCCGGTGAAGGCTGGAGTCTATCTCTTCCCCCATCGATGTCGCGACAATTCCGACCTCTGGGCGTAGAAATCCCTGCCGCCAGCAGATGTTTGCAGCGGTCAGTCAAAACCCGGTTTGGATTCTTTCGCTCAAATCAATAAATTCAATGATGCGCCTGGCGAAGCACGGCAGTTGGGCAACCCGTTGTCAGCTGCAACTACCCATTTGTTATCCAGGTAAGCCAGTAGGGTCCTGATCACTACCGGGTCTTCGATACTGGCAATGATCCTGACATCACCACCGCACTTATCGCAAGTCTGGATATCAATGTACACGGCTTCTTCCGCCATGTCGGTGAGCTCATCGACAATGAAACTCGGCGGCAAAGGCACTGATGCCCATGCCGCAGCCGTGACCGGCGACACCGTAGGTGACCCGTACAAGGACACCGCCGGCCCGGCCATCAACCCGCCCGCTGATCAAGATCATCAAAATCGTGGCACTGCTGATCCTGCCCATACTCTGATCCTCGTTTTACTGTCAAGTAAAAAGCCGCCCCACTTGTGTGAGGGCGGCTTTTTTATGCGCCAACCGCAGTTACCTTGGACCCCGGATCGAGTCCGGGGTGACGGGGGGGTTATTACTTTAGCCGTCATTCCGGCGCAGGCCGGAATCCATCGGGTGTGCCCCGTATCAAGCCCGGGGTGTGCTGAATCAAGTCCGGGGTGCCCCGGATCGAGTCCGGGGTGACGGGTAAACACAGGTTCGCCGTCTCAAGCAAGCCTCCATCAGAGTTGTGACGGGCTACCGCTGACGCTTAACAGTGTGGTCGCTGCAGCCTCCGCCAGCTCCAGTGGAATCTGCGGTTGAAAGCCGAACCAGACATTCAGCAGCGCCAGGGCCCACAGGGTCAACAGCATGGACCAGGGAGCTTCTTGCCGCTCGGTGGGCTTTGGTGGGGGTTCCTGGGGTTTGCCGAAATAGGCCGGTTCGATCACTTTCCAGACATACATCACCGCCATCAGTGAGCTGGCCAGCACCGGTGCAATCAGCCAGGCACCGGCGGATCCGTGTTCGAGAGCGGCAAGCACCAGATACCATTTACTGACAAACCCGGCCGTGCCAGGCAAGCCAATCAGGCTCAGGCCTGCAATTACAAAGGCCGCCATGGTCCAGGGCATGCGCCGGCCTGCTCCGGACAGGCTTTCCAGCGACAGCGACAAATAGCGCACGCCGAGGCAGGCAACGGCGGCGAACAATGCCCCTTTGGCCAGGGCGTGATTGAACATGTGCGTGATACCCGCTGTGAGGCCCATCAGCGAAGCCATACCAGCCCCCAGCAGCATGGTGCCGATCTGCGCCACCGAAGAATAAGCCAAAAGGCGTTTGAGGTCGCGTTGCATCAGGGCAAAAGCCGAAGCGGCCAGTATGGCCACCACCGCTAAAGGCAGTGCGAAAGCGCTGAACTGGGCGATATGGCCAGGCAAGTTGCCCTGCAACACGAAAAAATCAATCCGAATCAGAACATACAGGGCCACTTTGGTGGAGCAGGCGGCCAGAAACATAGTCACCGCATGCGGCGCAGAGGCATAGGCATTCGGTAGCCAGGTATGCAGCGGAAATACAGCTGCCTTGAGGGCCAGACCTACGGTGATGAAGCCGCCGGCCACCAGTAGCGGCCCGGTCGAGGCGACTTCACCGATGCGCAGTTCCATGTCAGCCAGGTTGAGCGTACCGGTCATCATGTAAATCAGGCCGATACCGATCAGATAGAAAGTGGCTCCTATGGTGCCCATGATCAGATACTTGAACGCGGCCGTGAGGCCCTGACGCTGGCTGCTGCCGGCAATCAAAATGTAAGTTGCCAGCGAAGATATTTCCATGAACACAAAAATATTGAAAGCATCTGCGGCAACCACAATGCCCATCAAGCCCGCCAGCGCCAGCAGCCAGGCCGTGTAGAAAAAATGCTGGCGGTCTTCGGTTACATCGCGACCCAGGCTGTGACGAGCCAATAGCAGGGCTGCACTGGAAGCGCCC
>JBGTHE010000172.1:0-10117 GCA_041746335.1 Lysobacterales bacterium
TCGTATGTAAACCACCAGCATCAGCAATTGCAGCCAGATCACGATGGCCGATGCATACCCGCAACCCACGGTACCCATGGCTGGCAAACCGAGCTTTCCAAACATGAAAATGTAATTCAGCGGGATGTTCAGCAAGGCGCCCAAAGCACCATAAAACATGGTGGGTTTGGTATGCCCCGAGCCTTCACTGAAAAATCGCAACAGAAAGACAAAACAAATTGCCGGGGCACCCCAGGAAATAGCGCGCAAATAGCCCGCCGCCACCGGGATAATTTGCGCATTCACTTCGGCGAGTTGCAAAAGAGGCGTGGAGAAATAACAGGCTGCCCAGAATGGCAATGCAGTCAATGCGGCGATCCAGTAGGCCTGGCGCGTCACTGCGGCCGCTTCCGGATGACGCCCCGCTCCATTGAGCTGCGCCACACTGGGCTGCACCGCCATCAACAAGCCTATAGTAAACACCATCAGTGCCGACCACATAGCGCCGCCAATGCCGAGGCCAGCCAGAGCCAGCTGCCGATCCGGCAGGCGTCCGGCCATGACAGTATCTACAAAGCTCATGCTGAATACGGCAACCTGACCGATCACTACCGGCAAAGCCAACTCGAGCGTGCGCCTGACCTCAGCGAAGTGATTACGCTTTGGCGGATTTCCACCCCCTGCCAGATGCCTCTTCTGTTTCGATATACTGCTCATCTGGAATTCCGGCGCGCCTCTTTAACTGAGGCGAAAACGAGGCGAAAACTTCGGCGTAAACTCAAGGCGGGCATTGTACCGCAGGCTTGCAGAAACAGAGCCGCTTGAATCCTACTTTCAGGGACTTTCCAGCATGACCGAGCAGACCTTTTCAGAACAATCCATGACCGAGCCAACGGGCCTCAGCGATAGTGATGAACGCGCACCTCGTGTTGCTTCACTCACCGTCACCCCACCCCGCGGACTCAGCATTCCTGCCAAGCGTCTGGCTGGCTCACCCGCTTGCCTGAACTGTGGCACCGTACTGGCTGGGCCTTTCTGTCACTACTGCGGCCAGCCGGACAAGAACTTCCTGCGATTTTTTCCTGTCCTGCTGCGCGAAATGCTGGCGGACTTTCTTGATTTTGACTCACGCTTCGCCCGCACCATGAAACCTCTGCTGTTTCACCCGGGCAAATTGACCCGTGATTACCTGGATGGTCGCCGGTTTCGCTACACCCCTCCCTTGCGGTTGTATATTTTTGCCAGCATGGCTTTTTTCCTGGTGGCCGCCATGCTGGCGGGCAGCGTTATTACCATCAGCAACGACGAAGATGGTGAAGGCAAAAGAATCCACCTGGGCGGTGACCACATTTCGGCCCAGATTGATCAGGAACTGGATGAAGCAATCGACAGCGGTGATCTGAGCGAAACGGACGCAGCGGAGCTCCGCAGGATGATGCAGAGAAGGGGCATCACCGAAGATACTGCTGAATCCGGGACCAGTACTGAACCGGAAGTCGATTCTGCAGCGACGGCAGGCAGTCCACCTGCGCCGGAAGCTCAAGCACAAGACACTATCAGCGAAGCCAGTGAGGACTCCGTCAGAACAGATGGCGAAGACACCATCACCATCAACGGTAAACCCTGGGACCGGGAAGCCAATCCTTTCCTTATTCCCGGCGCACCCGATTTCATCAACGACTGGATTAATAACGAAATCGAGGAATCACCGCAGAAAGGCCGTGAAATTGAAGCCAATCCCAATATCATTGTCGACAAGGTCATGGATGTGCTGCCCATTGCGGTATTCATCATGTTGCCGCTGGTCGCACTATTGCTGAAATTCTGGTACCTGTTTTCCGGTCATTACTACATAGAACATCTGATTCACGCACTGCATAACCACGCCTTCCTGTTCGTGGCGTTCATCATGGCGATATTGGCGGATGCCATAGCGGGATTAATGGAGCCTGAAACGGAAGGCATGTGGACTGATTTCGCCGGCTGGTTTGACCTGGTCCTTGCAATCTGGATACCGCTTTATCTGCTCATATCCCTCAAAAAAGTCTACCGGCAAAGCTGGTTTATGACTTTGATGAAATTCTCCCTGGTGGGTGTTTCCTATCTGGTCCTGCTGAGCCTGGTTGCCGCATCCGCTGCGCTGGCCGGTTTCGTATTGCTCTAGCCGCAAGGTTGCGGCGAGCAGCCGTCATGACGGGACTCTGGTTCAGGCATAGCGCCTTTGCAAGTACCGGAACAGGGCCCGCAAGCCCAGTGCCTCGCCACCTTCTGGACGACCCGGCCGAGAATACTGGTTCCACGCAAAGGTATCGAGGTGCACCCAATCGGTTTTTTCCGGTATGAAATATTCCAGAAACAGGGCCGCGGTGATGCAGCCACCGTAAGGGCTTTTGGAGTTGTTATTGAGATCGGCGATGGGGCTCTTTAGCAGCTCGCGGTAAGGCCGGTACAGCGGCATGGTCCAGAGTGGATCTTCACAGCTCTCGCCTATATCCTGAATAATACGTGCGAGGTCGGTGTTGTTGCTGAACAGCGCGGGCAAATCAGTGCCCAGGGCCACACGGGCAGCTCCGGTGAGGGTAGCAAAATCCACGATCAAATCCGGCCTGGATTCGCTGGCATAAGCCAGAGCGTCTGACAGAACCACGCGTCCTTCCGCATCGGTATTGCCAATTTCGATCTGCAGACCTTTACGGGTGGCAATCACATCGCCCGGACGATATGCGTTGCCCGCTACTGAATTCTCGAGTGCAGGTATCAATAGTTTCAGGCGAACCGGCAACTTTGCCTGCATCACCAGTCGTGCCAGGGCCAATGCATGAGCTGCGCCACCCATGTCTTTTTTCATCAGCGCCATGCCAGCGGAGTTTTTCAGATCCAGGCCGCCGGTATCAAAACAGACGCCTTTGCCAACCAGTGCCAGCAAAGGTTGATCAGCATCACCCCAATCCAGCTCCAGCAAAGCAGGGGGCCGATGAGAAGCCCGCCCTACCGCATGGATAGCAGGAAAATTCTGTGTCAGCAGTTCATCTCCACTCAATACGCGGGTGGTGGCAGCAAATTTTGCAGCTTGCGTTTCAACTGCGTTCGCCAAATCAGCGGGTCCCATGTCTTCGGTAGGCGTATTCACCAGGTCGCGCACCAGGCACTGAGCCGTCAGCATGGCTTGTACTTCAGCAGCCATCGCTGCGGGGAGACTCAATCGGGGACGAGGCCTGGTGCTTTTGCGGTAGCGTTCAAATCGATAGGCGGCCAGGCCCCAACCCAACAGGGCTCGCTTCTGTTGGTCTTCGCTCCAGTCGCATACCAGTCGGTATTCACCCGCTGGCAAGCTGTTGTATATGGATGCCAGTTGATACAGATGCCCTTGCTCCTGCACGCCAAACAGCACTTCCTGCAATTGGCCCTTTGCACCCGGCAGCAGAATGACCTGCCCCGGCCTGGCCTTGAAACCGGCTGCGCTCACCCACTGCTGGCGCGTTTTGCTGGCCCTGCTTTGCCAGGATTTGAAGCTCGCGGCATTGAGTGGAATCAGCGGCACCGCCGCTTTGGCAGCGGCCTCTGTTTTAATGATTTTATAGCTCATGTTTTCTCCTGCCGATGAAGCAGCAAAGTCTGAAATCTGGGGAAGAATGGGTAGAAGGAGTTCAGCTTGATTTGGCCTAGTTTACGTTGAAACCGGAAGCCGAGGGGATTCCTTACCTGGCTACCGGGATGAACCGGTGATCAGCCGTGCCCCGCGTCGATAGGTCAGGTACTCCCGCAACCATCGGATGGATACCACCACAGGGCTGGGAACGCCCAACAAAAAATAAATGTGTGCAATGCCCCAAAGCCACCATGCCAGCCTGCCCCTGAGGCGAAATCGTGAAAATTCGATGACTGCAGAACGTCGGCCTATGGTTGCGAGATATCCGGCGTGCCGGTAGTGGAATCGATCGGGTTTGCTCTCACCCGCAATCCGTCGTGCAATCAGTTTTGCTACATAGCGTCCCTGCTGCTTGGCCGCCGGCGCAATGCCGGGTACTGGGTTGCCGTCTTCTTCCAACACGGAAGCGGCATCACCGATCACAAAAATGTCGGGATCAGCGGCTATCGACAAATCGGGCTCAACCATAACCCGCCCTGCCCGATCGGATTCAACGTCAAGCCATTGTGCCACCGGTGATGCCACCACACCGGCTGCCCAGATGACGGTGCGGGAGGCAATGAATTCATCCCCCAGGCTGACGCCGCTGGGCTGACAATCACTGACCGCTCTGCCCAGCAGCACTTCAACACCCAAACTTTCCAGGGCCTGTTGCGCATAAGCAGACGAACTGGCATCGACGAAAGGCAGCAACCGTGGACCTGCCTCGATCAGCGTAATCCGGGCTTGTCTTGGATCAATGCGCCGGAAGTCGGCAGCCAGTGTATGGTGTGCGAGCTCTGCAATGGTACCCGCCAGTTCTACACCTGTTGCCCCTCCGCCCACGATGACAAAACGCAAGAGTCGTTGACGTTCTGTTTCGTCCTGCGTCATTTCTGCTTGCTCAAAAGCAGTCAGAATGCGGCGACGAATATGGGTTGCATCATCAATACTTTTCAGCCCCGGAGCCACCTTTGCCCAGTCCTCATGACCGAAATAGGAATGGCTGCTACCGGTGGCAACGACCAGATAATCAAACGGCAACTGATAATCTTTGAGCAGAACCTGGTGATTGGCCCGGTCGATTCCACAAACTTCATCCAGCAGAACCGTGGCATTTGTCTGTCGGCTGAGAATAGAGCGGATAGGCCATGCAACATCCGAAGGCGCCAACCCTGCAGTTGCGACCTGGTAGAGTAGTGGCTGAAACAGGTGGTAGTTGTGCCGGTCAACAATGGTGAGATTGGCTGCTGCCTTTGCCAGGCCCTGTGCAGCGAACAGGCCTCCAAATCCCGCGCCGAGAATTACCACTCGTTTCGCTGTCAACTGAATTCAGCTCCCAGGGCCCTAATCGATACGCGCCACGTAATCCCCGCCATTGCGCCGCAATTGGAACAGAAGCGGCCCGCGCGATGCCTGCACCAATTCTTCGAAATCGGCCAGGCCCTGCACTGCCTGGCGGTTGACGCCCGTTAGAATATCGCCCGGCCTCAGACCGGAGCGCGCCAGCCGGCTTTCCCTGTCCAGTGTGGACAGGATTACACCCCGCAACTGCTCCGACCGCATCTTGGCCGGCAGTTCTTCAAACAAGGCACCGGCCAAACGGGGATCCAGCTCCTCACCCTGCAAAATCGGTAGTTCAGTGGCACTGAGGCGGGCCGAACGGGCTTTGCCATTGCGCAGGTAATTCAATGATTGCTTCTCTCCAATGGGCAGCTGGCCCTCAACAATGTAAAAATCCTGCATGTTGTGGACTGGATACGTGGCCACCTGGGTGATTACATCACCCGCTTCGATGCCCGCCTTATCCGCTGCTGCGCCCTTAACCACTTCCGCCACCAACGCCCCTTTGGTGTTTTCAATAGCCAAAGCGCCAGCCAGCTCAGCTGTCAGATTCTGCACGTACACGCCGAGCGTGCCGCGACGCACTTCTCCGTACTCAGCCAGTTGTTTCATAACATAGGAAGCCATGACCGTGGGTATGGCGAAACCAATGCCGATATTGCCGCCGCTGGGCGTGAAAATGGCACTGTTGATTCCCACCAGTTCACCCCGCAAATTAACCAGCGCACCGCCGGAATTACCCGGATTGATGGAGGCATCGGTCTGGATGAAGTTCTGGAACTCCAGGCCGCGGAATCCCGCACGGCCCAGCGCACTGACGATGCCCGAAGTCACTGTCTGGCCTAGCCCAAAAGGATTGCCCACCGCAACCACAAAATCACCCACGCGGAGTTTGCTGGAATCCGCCATGGGCAAGGCGTGCAGTTTCTCGGCCGGTATTCTGATCATGGCCAGGTCAGTGTCGGGATCCGTTCCAATAACCTCCGCCTTGAAACTGCGGCCGTCGGCCAGAGTCACCGATATTTCATCCGCGCCGGAAATGACATGATTGTTGGTGAGCACGTAACCATTTTTCGAATCGACAATCACACCGGAACCCAGGCTCTGCGAGACGCGCTCCTGGGGTTGATCCGGTATGTTGAAGAAGCGCCGGAAAAAGGGATCGTTGATCAGGGGGTTGTCGATGCGCACGCGGGTCTGGGTGTAGATGTTCACAACTGATGGGGTGACGCGTTCCAGTACCGGTGCCAGAGAGGGCAGCGGCTCCCCGTCCACGGCGGCCGGCAAACTGCCCTGCGCCACCGAGGCAAACAATGACAGCAGAAGCACAATAAGCGAGGCAGGAATTTTCATCATGGAGTTTTCTTACTCACTCAGGTATTGAGTTGGGCATTGAGTTGGCTGTATGACCGGTTATCAGCTTCATGGTTCTTGCAGTCCGCTCAGGAAACTCCCCGGGAATCAGGGTACCCCTAAATAATAACAGCGCGCAGCGACATCAAGATTGAAACATTCTCCAGTCATGCATGTATACCCGTGCAACGGTTCTCGAAACCTTGCTATTTCCAGAAAAACCGGATATATACCGACAAGCCAGAAATTTGAACACAACATATTGTGTTCCTGGTTGTCTCAACTGGGCACTGATCGCAGAATGAAACCATGACTGACCTTCAGCAACAGGTTTTACGCACAGACGTATCCGGAATGCCGCTGGAGTGGATCGGCTATCAGGAAGCGGTCCGCCTGATATCGCTGGACCAGGTCAGCTATTCGTTAGGAAGAACTCTGTACTGCATCCACGGCGGAATCAACGCCCTCTCTGGCCGGCAAAGCACCATCGAGGTGAATGCCATCATCGCCAGCGTCGGCAACCACCCGCACGCCAAGCTGTTTGCCGCGAACTACACGCCGCCGTTGAGTAACAAAGCTCTTTTTCGGCGCGATCAATCTTTGTGCCTTTATTGCGGTGAACAGTATCCTAATTTTCTGTTATCCCGCGACCACGTCAAACCACTGAGCCAGGGCGGCAGGGATCGCTGGAGCAATGTGGTTACAGCCTGCAAGCGGTGCAATAACCATAAGGCCGGCCGAACCCCGGAACAGGCGGATATGCAGTTACTGGCCATACCCTTCACGCCAACCCATGCGGAGTACATTTATCTGCAGGGCAAACGCATTCTGGCCGACCAGATGGATTTCCTGATTGCTCACTTTCCACGCAACAGCGTTTTACGCCAACGAGTTGAACTCGGACAGAAATTAGGAAGGTCTACTGCTTTCTGATCTGCGATAATCCCTGCCCATGAGTCTTCCGCAAGTCTACCTGGTTGATGCCAGTGTCTACATTTTCCGCGCCTGGTTTTCCATGCCGGATGAATTCACCAATATCAACGGCGAGCCCACCAATGCCGTCTATGGTTTTTCCGGGTTCCTGTGCAGCCTGCTGGAACAAACCTCGGCTCAACACGTAGCTATTGCTTTTGATGAGTCATTGAGCAGCAGTTACCGCAATGAAATATACCCCGCGTACAAGGCCAATCGCGATCCGGCACCCGAAGAACTCAAACGCCAGTTCCAGTGGGCGCGGGAGGTGGCCAGATCCATGGGATTGTCCTGTTATTCGGACCCGCGATACGAGGCCGATGACCTGATCGGCACCCTGGCCGAGTACTGGCGCCAGCGGGGCCATGCAGTGTGCGTGGTCAGCAGCGACAAAGACTTGGCACAACTGATCAACGAGGGGGATTGCTGGTGGGATTTCTCACGCAATCAGAAACTGGGATGTGCCCAGTTACTGCAGAAATTCGGAGTGTTGCCGGCGCAGATGGCAGATTACCTGGCGCTGACTGGTGATGCGGTCGATAACATACCGGGTGTGCCCGGCATAGGGCCCAAGTCAGCTGCGGCCCTTCTGGCTCATTTCGGCAATCTGGACATTTTGTACGAGCGAGTGAATGAAGTTCCCTATCTCAGCCTGCGCGGTGCCAAATCCATCCACCAGAAATTACTGGATCACCGCTCGGCGGCTGAATTGGCCCGCCAACTCACACAGATCTGTCGCGATGTGGCATCAGCACTGGCCGCGCCCGATATTGCACGTCGCACCGTGGATACCGCTGGCCTCAATCGTCTGTTTGATCATTTGCAATTCGGTGGCATGTTGCGCCAGCGTTGCCTGCGGGCCTGACCGCCTGCTCAAAGCTTACTGTTGTTGCTCGCTCTGCTCCAGGCGCTTGCCCTTCAGGTTCAAATCTTCAATGAGTCTTTGTTCGGGTGTCAGCTGAGCTTCCAGCGGTTCAATCGGCGTGCGCATAACGACAGGTTTAATTTTATCGCTTCTCTCGCCGGCAAGATTGCTGCCGGCAAAATAATACACATCATCACCCTTCACGCGAGCAAAGGAAGGCAGCTCAAATTCTTCAAGGTTGCTGGCCAGCGGCACAATGTTGACCACGTTATTGCCAGTGGCATCCAGATCAAGGCGCGTCAGCCGCCGCGGCTGAATTCCACTTTGCAGTACGAATAGTTTGCCGCGGGCGTAATCGATGCCAGAAATGCCGCCCAGATTCAGTGTCTCCGGGCCTGCCAGCATGTTCACGCTGTTATTGTTCAGATCTATTGCCAGAATTCCCAGAGCGGCATCGGCCAGATACAGATGCGTGCCGTCATCCGACAGGCTCAAATCACGCAGCCCGGTGAGTTCGTAGTTACCCATCAATACTGACAGGCTGTTCCCTTCAGCAGGCTTCACAAAAACCAGGGGCACGGCCCGATCCATCACTATCACATCTCCCTGTGGCGTGACATCCAGTGAACCCAGTAAATGCGGAAACCGGTCCGCCGGCGGCGTGAATCTATTAAGCAGTTGCAAGCTTTCCAGGTCAAATTCCAGCAATGCGGTTTGCCCTAACTCACCTTCGGCCAACTTCCCGAAGGCCGGAGTGGCAGCCGTACTGACCCACAAACGTTTGCGTTCAGCATCGACTGCTAGGCCATAGATGGCACGCAAGCCATTTTCCGGCGTGGACTTGAGCAAGGTGGAAACTTTGCCTTCCGGACTGACCGCGAGGATGGTCCCCCCTTGGAGCAAACCCACCAGGAAGCGTCCGGCATTGGCATCCCAGGTCAGGGCTTCAGGGTAGGTTTCAGATTTGGGTAAGTCAAAGGCTGCCTGTCCAAGGCCTGAAGGCTCAGTCGCTTTGACCAGCAAGGTGTTGAGGTAATCGTACACTTCGGTGTTACGGATACTTTCAGTGTCGGCCGTCTGGTTGAAATCATAAGCCAGCCCCTGCTGCTGCATTTTATGCATGTAGCTGTAGGATGTTTTAGGCCGGCCTACCAGAGCACCGCCAACCACCATACCGATCATGTATTTCGGCTCGTACGGCCGTGCATTTCGCAGCCGCATGGTGGACTGCACAAACTTCAGGTAGTCGCCCGCTTCGTAATTTTCTATCGCCAGTTTCTGCTGCTCTTCAATTTCTGCAGGTGTCATCGGTGGCGGCGCTTTCCGTGCTGGCTTTCCAGTCTGGGGGGCCAGAGGCGAAGGCGGCATTTGCTGAGCCCAGCTGAGGCTTGTCGCCACCAGGGTTATCAACGATGTCACCAATAGGATTTGAGCGTATGGGCGGGTCAGCATAGGGTGTTCCTGCGGTTGCTGGAGCGTCTAGTGACCTGTAACAGCCAAATCGGAAGCGCCTGGCTCGGTCTGACGGCGCCTGGCTTGGTCTTCATTCAGCCGATAGCTATGGCTATCAGCTTCATTCCAGACCGGCACCAGACACCCCCATCCCTTCGCCATGCTACTCCCACTCTGACTGTTACAGGCCACTGGTGGGGGCGTTTCTTGCTGTGGGCTTTGAGCCAGCATTCATGGCTTGGTTCCCCAGAGCACCCAATTGGAGCTGTGATATCGGGCTTCAAAAGACGGACGATTGGCCGGATTACTCATCCGGACGTTACAATCGCAGCATTCTAACAGAGGCCCCGCCCATGAAGAACCGTGACACTGCAAAGCAAAAACACAAGAGTACGCTTCATGCTGGCCGCTATCTGGGCTTGTACGAAGTGGATGGCTGGGAATATGTCAGCCGTCAGAATGCCTCGGCCGTTGCGGTAGTGATTGCCGTCAACGATGCCGGGCAATTGCTGCTCGTGGAACAA
>JBGTHE010000173.1:0-4579 GCA_041746335.1 Lysobacterales bacterium
GCATTTGCACGGCATCCAGTCGTGGATCGCTTTGCCCGTTGAGCAGGAAGAGTGCGATCCCGAATTCCTGCACTACCCCGCCGACACCCTGCCCCAAATCGATTTGAATGCAAGCACCGTACGCGTGATCATGGGCAACGCCTATGGGCAAAGCTCTCCGGTTAAAACCTACTCCAAGACCTTGTACCTGGAGTGTCTGCTGCAAGCGGGAGCTCAACTTGACTTGCCCGAAGATTCTGAGGAACTCGCCATATACGTAGTGAATGGCAAAGTCAGTGTCGACGGTCAAATTTACCCGGGTGGTGTGATGGCGGTAGCTTCCCCGGTCAAGTCAGTGCAATTACAGGCGGCTGAGGACAGCCGGGTGATGGTGATTGGTGGCGATGCCTTGGGACCGCGAACGGTGTGGTGGAACTTTGTCTCGAGTTCCAAAGACCGAATTGGGCAAGCCAAGGCCGACTGGAAAGAAGGGCGTTTTGATAAAGTGCCAGGCGATGACGAGTTTATTCCTCTACCTGATTAGCTGACGCGGGCCGGCGAGCATGCGGCCAATCGCCCACAGATAAAGTGGCTCTTTCTGCTGTTTGAAAATTTTTTTAATCACGCCTGTCGAATTCCAATCAGTTCGTTCGTCTTTATAATGAACCCGCCCGAATGGGGCGGGCCTTTATGGAGAACATCATGGAATATTTAATGTGCATCTACACTGACCCGGAAGCCGATCCACAAAAGGGCTCACCCGAACACGAAGAACTTATGAGTGAATACTTTGCGTTCACCAACGAGGTCATCGAAGCGGGCGTCATGCGGGGAGGAAATGAACTTCACCCGGCCTCAGCTGGGAGCACGGTGGCAGTAAGGGGCGGTAAGGTTGAATTCGTTGACGGCCCTTTTGCTGATACCAAGGAACAACTGGGTGGTTATTACCTGCTCGACTGCGCTGATCTCGATGAAGCCCTGAAGTGGGCCGCGAAGATTCCCAGTGCCCGGCATGGCCGCATCGAAGTTCGACCGGTCGTGGTCATGGAATGAGCGCGCCGGCAGGCTTGGCAGCTTGAATGAATTCCAACGCGACAACCCATGCTGCAGTCGAGCGCGTGGTTCGGCAGGAGTGGGGCCGAGTACTGGCGGCCCTACTCCATCGCGTCGGACAATTCGAGCTGGCAGAAGATGCCCTGCAGGACGCGTTCGTGGCAGCGCTATCCAGGTGGCCGCAGCAAGGCGTTCCAGCCAACCCGGGCGGGTGGTTGCTGCGTACCGCTGAACGCAAGGCCATCGACATCATGCGGCGTTCCCGCGTTTTTCAGAGTCGCCAGCAACAACTGACCATACTGGCAGAGTTGGACTCCATCGCAGACCCATATGATTCAGCTGAGACTCCGGAGATTCCGGACGAACGCCTGAAGCTGATTTTTACTTGCTGCCACCCCGCCCTCACCGAGGAAGTGAGCGTGGCGCTCACCCTGAAATCCGTATGCGGCCTCAACACCTTGCAAATTGCCAAGGCGTTTCTGGTTCCGCAGGCTACCATGGCGCAACGTATCGTCCGCGCAAAGCGAAAAATCAGCCTGTCGGGCATTCCCTACCGCATTCCACCGGCGAAGGATTGGCCGGAACGAATGAATGCGGTACTGGCTGTTGTTTACCTTATTTTTAACGAAGGATACTCGGCATATGACGGGACGACCCATTCGCGAGCTGATCTCTGTGAAGAGGCCATACGGCTGGGCCGACTGCTGGTCGAACTGGCGCCCACTGAAGCAGAAGCCAGCGGCCTCACGGCCCTCATGTTGCTACACCATTCGCGGCGCAAATCGCGCTCTGGCCCGATCGGGGAAATCGTGCCGCTGGACGCCCAGGACCGTCTGCAGTGGGATCAGGAGTGCATTTTCGAAGGGCTGGCCTGGCTGGAGCATTCGTTCCAACAAAGCAGCAGCCCCGGGTACTACACACTGCAGGCCAGGCTCAGTGCCATTCACGCCACCACAACCAGCTTCAGCGCAACCGACTGGCCAGCGATGCTGGCGGTTTACGACCAAATGCTTGCAAGCTCCTCCAACCCGGTCGTACAGCTGAACCGCGCCGTCGCGATCTCCTATGCCTGCGGCCCACAAGAGGGTTTGCAGGCCTTGGAGGAACTGGCAGTGGCACCACGAATTGCCAGCTATCAACCCTACCATGCAGCTCACGCCGACATGCTCGCTCGGTTGGGTGACCGGCAGGCGGCTGACCAGGCTTATGCCAGAGCCATTGAGCTCAGCCATAACCAAGCGGAGCAAGCGTTTCTGAGAAAGAAACAGGCGGATCTTCAGCCTGGCCCGGACACCAATGGAGCTGGCGCGTGTCGGGATAGGGGCTGATGAGTTTATGCCCCTGCCGCAGATGCGGATGTTTTTCCACGCGGATGCTGGTAATGCGGCCCCAGGTGATACATCACTACCAGTATGGCGGACATAGCCCGCAAGGCCTGAATATTCAGAACCAATCGAAACCACTCCACAATGAAAATCCGAACAGCACACGGGTATAGAGCCTTAACCCAGGGATTAAGTCAGCAATTCAGAACCCTGCTGAATTCATCAGAGCACAGGCGCTGCGAGGTACGAAAGCCTAACCCCCAGCTGCCACAGGAAATGCTTATGCTCGAGCTCGTCGGGATCGATAATCACCGCATGCTTGAAGTCGTCCTGAAGCATCGCTTCCATCTGCCCGGCAAAGTCTTCGTCGTAAATGACCGCCATCACCTCAAAATTCAGCCGGAAAGACCGATTGTCGAAATTATGGGTTCCCACCGTGGAAATCCGATCATCCACCAGCATGACTTTTTCGTGCAGAAAGCCGGGTTGATAGGAATAGAAAACGATGTCGGTATCACGGAGCAGGTGCATATAGTGAAATGCTGCCAGCCTGGCCGGCAGGCTGTCACTTTTGCCTGAGGTAAGGATGCGCACATCAACGCCCCGCATGGAGGCGAGCATCAATGATTTGAGCACTGCTTCATCGGGCACAAAGTAAGGGGCGGAAAGCCAGATACGCTCCTCAGCGGCGTTCAGCGCAGCAACAAAGATCAGGCTGGCGCTTTCCCGTGTGCTGACCGGCGCCGTGGGCAACACCAGAACTTTCACATCAGCGCCTGCAGAGATTTGCGGAGTCCACTGTAGCTCCAGTTCCTCCTGCGTCGCCCAATACCAGTCGCCCATCAAGGTCAGCTGCGCCTGCGAAGCTGCAGGCCCCTCCAGCCGGACATGAGTATCCCGCCACGGACTATAGTCCGGATCCAGGCCCAAGTAACAATCGCCAACATTGTGGCCACCGATCCAGGCCACTTTTCCATCCACCACAACCACTTTGCGGTGATTGCGAAAATTCAGCTGGAAGCGATTTTTCCAGCCCTTAGTGGTTTTGAAGGAACTGACACTAACACCCCCGTCCTCGAGGTCGTTCCGATAGTCCTGACCAAGACTATAAGATCCCATTTCGTCATACAGCACCACAACCCGCACTCCGGCTTTGGCGCGCTCAATCAGTGCCTGCTGAACCCGCTTTCCCAGTCCATCGTCCTTTATCGTGTAGAACTGGAACAGGATGTAGTTTTCGGCAGCCGCAATCCCCTTTAGGATATTGTCGAAAGTTTGTTGTCCATTAATCAGCAACTCCACCTGGTTACCGCTCACCAGCTCATGCTCAGTGAGTTGCCGCATCGCGTTATGCCATGAAGGGGCAGCTTCCGGCTCAATCTCGAAAGGCTTCAGTGCATCCCGATAGCTTTGCAGCACATTTTTTCGGATCTCGCCCTGACACAGCGCAAATGCATGCAGTTTCCCTTCAAATTTTGATCGTCCGAAGATCAGATACAGGGGCAAGGCCACGAACGGGAAAGTGACCAGTAAAACCGACCACGCAACAGCGCCCTGAGGCGTGCGTACTGTCATCACCGCATCGATTGCGGCAATGATTCCCGCGACGAAGAAAGCACTGACAATAAAGGCAATCATTTCCCGCCCATCAGCTGATAGGGTCCGCCTTTCTTTAATGCGGCTTGATACGCCGGCAGGTCGTGCATGCGTTTGAGACAAGCAGCGAGTTTGGGGTAGTTTGACTTCAGGTCCGTACGAACAGCCGCCGCCTCGATTGGGAAGCTCATCTGAATGTCAGCCGCTGTGATCTGTTCCCCACAAAACCATTTTGATTTGGCCAAAGTCGCTTCCATGAAATCCAGGTTACGTTTGACGTTGGCATCCAGATAATTGTCCCGAACCTTACCGGCAATGCCTTTGGTTATCGGTTTGAGGAAGAACGGGACCGGCGCAGATTCGATGCGCGAGAGAATCAGCGAAATCATCATCAAGGGCATGAAAGTGCCCTCGGCGTAATGAAGCCAGTAGGTGTAGGCTAAACGTTCCGGTGTTCCGTCCGCCGGCAACAACCTACCTTTGTCATGATGCTTGACCAGGTATTCAACGATGGCACCCGACTCCGCCACAGTCACAGCGCCATCGGTAATGACCGGTGATTTACCCAAAGGGTGAACCGCCATCAGTTCAGGAGGCGCGAGGCTGGTCTTGGTATCGCGTTTATA
>JBGTHE010000174.1:0-3297 GCA_041746335.1 Lysobacterales bacterium
AGGGATAGCATCATCGTGCGCATGCTCTATTCTCTGGCTTTGTATCTGCTCTCACCCCTGTTGTTTCTGTACCTGGTATTTCGCGGCTGGCGTGAGCGGGGCTACTGGCAACGCTGGGGCCAACGGCTCGGCTTTTGTGGGCTGCAGGCCCGACCCGGGGGCATCGTGGTGCATGCGGTATCGATGGGGGAAGTCAATGCCGCCGAGGCGCTGATACGCCAGCTGATGATCGTCTATCCCGGGCTGCCTTTGACCATATGCTGCTTTACCCCGACCGGCTCACAGCGCATTCAGGAGCTGTTTGGCAATGCCGTCGCACATTGCTACTGGCCGCTGGACTTGCCCGGCGCGGTGCGGCGATTCCTGCACCATACCCGCCCGCGCCTGTTGCTTATTCTGGAAACCGAGATCTGGCCCAATCTCTACGCGAAAGCCCAGCGGCGGGGCATTCCCTTGCTGTTGGTCAATGCGCGAATTTCAGACCGCTCTTTCGCCCGCTATCAGAAGTTTCAAACCCTGACCGCTCAGGCACTGGCCTGCACCCGGGGCATAGGGGCACAGAGTGCTGAAGACCTGCAGCGATTTCTGTCGTTGGGCGCGCCCGCCAGTACCACTCAGCTTACGGGCAATCTGAAGTACGAATTGCAGCTGCCAGCGGATTTAGATAGCCGCGGATTGGTTTTGCGGCAGAAGTGGGGCGCCAACCGGCCCGTGTGGTTGGCCGCCAGCACCCGCGAGGGTGAGGAACCCATGATTCTGGCCGCGTTTGCAGAAGTGCTGAAGGCGTTTCCCCAAGCTCTTCTGGTCATTGCGCCGCGTCACCCTCAGCGCTTTGAAGAAGTTGCCATCCTGATTAAGTCCAGCGGTTTGACCATGGCGCGTCACAGCCTGCAACCCACCGGGCTGCACTCCGCCTCCTGTTATCTGGTGGATATCATGGGCGAGTTGCTGCTGTTTTATGCCGCTTGCGATGTGGCTTTCGTCGGCGGAAGCCTGGTAGCAACGGGTGGGCACAATGTGCTGGAACCGGCAGCATTGGCGCGGCCGGTGTTGGTAGGGCCCAACACCATAAATTTTGCTCGAATCAGCGAGCAGTTGATCGATGCCGGTGGTGCTTTACGGGTCAGTGATATGGTCAGCCTGCAGCGGGCGGTCACTGCATTGCTGGCTGATCCGGCCCGGCGTTCGCAAATGGGCGCGGCAGGTCGAGCCCTGGTGGCGGCGGAAAAGGGTGCCTTGCGCCGAACCCTGGATATGGTGGCCAAAGCGATGCCCGCCGAGTGAACAGGCGGGTGTCGCTACGGGAAATTTGAATCACGCCGGTAAATCCGGATCACGCCGGGAAATCAGCATCACACCTGGAAATTCAGATCACTCCAGTAACTGGTTAACCACACCCAGATCTTCCGAGTTCAGCAAGCCTGCGGCCGCCTTGAGCCGCAAATGATTGACGATATACGCGTGGCGTGCGATCGAGTTGTCTCGTTGCGCCTGGTAGTAACGCTGCTCAGCAATCAACACATCCACAATGGTGCGGGTACCGACTTCAAAGCCCGCCTGGGTGGCTTGTAAGGCGCTCTGAGCGGAAATCACGGCCTGACCGAAAGCCTGAACTTCCTGGATGCCGGCACTTACCGCACGATAAGCGTTTTGCGTCTGCCGCTCGGTAATGCGCTGCTGATCGTCGAGCGCCTCGCCGGCTGCGTTCATCAACAAGCCAGCCTGACGGGTACGGGAACTGACGCGTCCGCCCGAATAAATGGGCACATTCAGGGCCAGGCGAATCTGGGTGTCCTGGTTACCCAGGGTGGTGGTGCCTATCGGCTGCTGGAAGTCGTCGCGGATCAGGAATTCGTTATTGGTAAAGTCGGTATAGCCGGCTTCCAGGTCCAGTGTTGGAAAATGCCCGGCTCGTTCCAGGCGAACTACCGCGTCAGCCACATCGTAACCTGCCCGGGCAGCCCTCACTTGTGGGTTGCTGCTCATGGCCATCTCGATCCACGCCTGCGGATTGGGTGGGTCCGGCTCCACCAGTGGCAAGTCATCCTGCAACTTGTCGAATGTTTCAAAGTACTGGCCCGTCAACTCTTTCAGGCCTTCTTTCGCGTCCGCCACATTATTGCGAGCAACGATGGCGCGGGCGCGGGCATTGTCATAGCTGGCACGGGCTTCGTGCACATCCGTCACCGCGGTCAGGCCTACCTCAAAGCGCTGTTCAGCCTGTTCGAACTGGCGCTGGAAAGCTTTTTCTTCCGCCTCGGCAAATGCTACGCCGTCCGTGAAGGTCAGCACCTGAAAGTAGTTCTCGGCCACACGCAACAGGAAGTCCAGAAAAGCTACCTGGTAGAACGCTTCTGCTTCCGTAATCTGCGAGCGTGCTATATCCAGGGATTCGTAATTGGCTTGACGGTAAAGACTTTGACGTAGTGTTACGCCCCAGTTTTCATTGTCCGTGTCGGTGTCCGAAACCTGGGTACCGGCGATATCGGTTTGACTGCCACCCAGCGCGAGGCCCGCGCTTGCTGACAGGTTCGGCAGCAGGTTAGCCCATGCCTGAGTTTTGTTTTCTTCCACTGCCTGGCGCCGATAATCCGCGCCGCGTAGCCGGGGGTCATTCTGCAGGGCCAGGTCATGTACACCCACCAGGTCAACTGACCAGGCCGGTGCGCAGACCAAAACACCGGCCAGCGCCAGAGCCAGTGGCCTCAATTTATTCAACATGCAAATCTCCCTAATCATCCACTTGCCCTGGATTTTCATTAGCAACCGCGCTCGTTTGAGCGTCTGGTTGTATTTCTTCAAGTCCATGTCGCGGAAGCTCCGACCCACCAGGAGCTTTCACTTAAAATTCAAAACCTGCTGCGGGTTCAGAGTTCTCCAGCCGAACCAGATCCGTTTCAAACAGGCTTTCTTGCTGCCAATCCGTGACTCCTGTGCGGGTCAAGAGCATGGCCTGCATGGCGGGTGACTCACCAGTAATGACGAACAATCGCCCACCGGGGTTTACCCAGCCGCGAAATATTTCCGGAATGACCGGCACTGAGCCGGTTACGACCACCACATCGTGAGCCAGTTCCGGTTGCCAGCCGCGCATGACATCCCCATGACACAGCTCTATATTGGTTCTGCCATGGTCCGCCAGACGGGTTTTTGCTTCATCCAAAAAGTCGTGGTGGCAGTCCACACTGACGACGACCCGTGCCAGATGGGACAAGCAGGCGGCAATGAATCCACTGCCAGTGCCTACTTCCAGCACGGATTCATCATCCCGCAATGCCAGGGCCTGCAACATGCGGC
>JBGTHE010000175.1:0-4341 GCA_041746335.1 Lysobacterales bacterium
CTGATGTCTGGCTGGATTCCGCATAGTTGAAGATATAGAAATCAGGGTCTGCCATCAGACGGGCAATGCTGACTTTCATGCTGCTGGCAGCAAGCTGCATCCATTTCTACTCCAACTTTCGTACTTTGTATTGGATGCTAAAAGTCAGCGAAAAGTTACAGGGTTTCGATTAGTGGATACAAAGCAGCGCTGAATCGACGAATGCGGCTGTTCAAGCGAAGCAGAAGATCGAGGAATCCAGCACTTCGGCTTGTGTGAGAGAATCGGCTACTATCCACGCGAGGATATCGGCGCAGGCAAATTTCCACCATCCATTGGGTACAACATGAAAAAATCCGATCAGAAACTGGGCATGAATCGAGACATCACACGCCGCGATTTCATCCACGAAATCAGCCTTGGGGCCATAGCACTGGGCTTGCCCATGCCACTTTGGTCCGGCGATTTGTCCGCGCCTGCGCCGGGAGTGTACTACCCACCCACACTCACTGGCATGCGCGGTTCGCACCCGGGCGCATTTGAATCGGCTCATGCGCTGGGCCGCGAGGGCAAGACCTTTAATGCGCCTTCAGTCTTGGACGAACACTACGATCTGGTGGTGGTTGGCGGGGGTATCAGTGGGCTGGCCGCGGCCTATTTTTTTCGCCAGCAACATGGCCCTGACAGCCGGATTCTGATCCTCGACAACCATGACGACTTTGGCGGCCACGCCAAGCGCAACGAGTTTTATCAGGGCGGACCCATGAGGCTGGCCTGGGGCGGTACAGTCAATATGGAATACCCCTACTACAGCGATGTGGCCATGGGGCTGATCAAGCAATTGGGCATCGATATTCCGCGACTACTCGAGGATTTTGCGTTTGATTTCTCTACCAAATCTTACGGTCTTGGCACTTCAACTTTCTTTGATGCAGCGCACTACGGAAAGGATGTGCTCCTGCCAGGTGTTGAATTCCGCAACAGTGATTTGAATGCCCTGGCGGAAAACGTGGACCAGTTTCCTATTTCCCCGGAAGGACTCGCCGCCCTTAAGGCTTTCCTGAACGCCCGCGTCGATGTGCTTGCCGATATGGACGAGGTACAACGGGAAACCTACCTCAGCAGCACCAGCTACCCGGATTTCCTCAGGCAACATTTCAATATGCCAGAGGATGCCATACAGCTGTTCCGTAACGGGCCTTCCGGCTTTATGGGGCTCAAGGCCGAATACAATTCGGTGGCTGAATGCATCAGATCGGGCTTGCCGGCATCGCACGTGCTCGGTGGCACGGGTCAGCGTGAGCCTGGTGAGCGCCACAGTCCGGTCGCCATGTTTCCGGATGGCAACAGCTCCATTGCGCGCTTGTTGGTGCGGTCGCTGATCCCACAAGCCTTTCCGGATATGCCTCCGGATGCTGACTCGCACAGCATTGTTAGACAGCGCCTGGATTATTCACAGCTCGATCAACCTGGGTCCAATATCCGCCTGAGGTTGAACTCAACCGTTGTTCATGCCGCTAACCAACCGGCAGAACAAGCCGGCATCGCCTTTGTGGCGCTGAGCTATGTTAATGATGATCAGGTTTTACAGGTGAAAGGTGACCGAGCGGTAATGGCCTGCTACAACCAGATCATCCGCCACCTGGTTCCGGAGTTGCCGGATGCACAGAAAGAAGCGCTTTCAAAATGCACTAAGCGCCCTTTGATGGTGGTGAACGTCGTGCTCAGAAACGGCGAGGCGTTGAAAAAGACCGGCGTAGGTAGCGCCTACCTGCCGGGCAGCTACCTCGATCATATGCAACTGGTCAGCGGCATTAATGTGGCCGATTACCGACCGGAATGGCGTGCGGAGGATGCTTGCATCATGCAGTTCTATGCTGGACTCGGGGTGGAAGTTCCGGCTGGTACCAGCGTGGCACAAATGCAGCAACTCACCCGTCTCTGGCTGTTGGACCAAACCTTCGAGGGCTTCGAACGTGAAATTCGGACGGTACTGAACGGCATTTATGGATCAGCCGGGTTTAATGCCACTGAAGATATTCTGGCGATCACCGTGAATCGCTGGCCACACGGCTATGCACGCGACCATGTGGATATGGAAGATGCCGACTGGAATGTCGAACCACAACCCAATGTGATTGGCCGGCAACGGTGCGGGAACATCGTTATCGCCAACTCTGATGCCGGCGCTGATGCCTATACGCACACGGCGATCGACCAGGCCTGGCGGGCGGTTAATGAGCTGGCCGAAGCTATGTAGGAGGCCGCTCTCACATTCATTGCTCCTTGTTTGTTTTTTCTTCCCTGATCCCAATATCAGAGACAGATCCAATGGAGGAAACTGAAATGTCTGACAAAACCGAACGTGCAGTACTCGCAGGTGGCTGCTTCTGGGGCGTGCAACAATTGATTCGCCGCATGCCTGGCGTAATTTCCACACGCGTAGGTTATTCCGGCGGTGAAGTCGATAATGCCACTTATCGAAACCACGGCAACCATGCTGAGGCCATCGAAATTATTTTCAACCCTGAAAAATTGAGTTTCCGCAGCCTGCTGGAATTCTTTTTCCAGATTCATGACCCCAGCACCCTCGATCGGCAGGGCAACGACAAGGGCGCGAGCTATCGCTCCGCCATTTTCTTTACCAGCGAAGAGCAAAAGCGAGTTGCTGAAGATACCATTGCAGATGTAGACGATTCCGGTATCTGGCCCGGCAAGGTGGTTACCGAAGTCACGCCTGTCAGTGCCTTCTGGGAAGCCGAGCCGGAGCACCAGGACTATCTGGAGCGCATTCCGCATGGTTATACCTGCCACTTTGTGCGGCCGGGCTGGGCCCTACCAAAGCGCAGCACGGCTTAGCTCTTGGCTCTAGGAGTGATGCCCAAACAATCGATTGGGCCACGAGCTCACCCCGACTTATAACTTAGGCCAATTACTCCGGCCCATCAGGCCCCGGGGCTGGTTCCAACACGGGCTTGTAATCCCAATCCCTTACGCCCTGTAGGATCTGATCCACATCATCCACCGAAATCTGCAGCATTCGCAAAGCGGTTGAGCCCAGACGCAGGCTGGCTTCAATCGCTTCCGGATAGGCGTGCGTGGCACCTGCTTCCAACAGAGCCGCACTCGATTCCAGATCGCGTGCCCGCGCAATGATGGGAACCTGTGGGCAATGCTGGCGCAGAAATGTGACGGCACGCAATGCAGTCGGTGAATGATCCACCGTAATCACCACCAGGGATGCACGATCTGCGTGAACAGCTGCGAGCAAATCGGGGTCGGAGATATCGCCATAAATCACCCGGTGACCATCGGCGCGACCTTGCGCTACTCGCTTGGGATCCGTATCCAGCGACAAGTACTGAACTCCGCTGGTCTCCAGCAAAACGGCGATGGTGTGCCCCATGCGTCCGTAACCGCCAATTAAAACGTGTTTCTCGGAATTATTCAGCAGCATGTCCGGCAGGCCGTCGGCTTCGCGAGCACTGGCACCTCCAGCCAAACGAGTGGCAATCGCCTGGTTGAAACGTATCAGGAAAGCACCGATTACCATCGACAGCAGCACGGAAGTGAGTGCGATCTGCCCGAGCCTTGCATCTATCACTGTGGCACTCAGAGCCAGCGCGAGCAAGGCGAGGCCGAATTCACCACCCACAGCCAGTATCAGACCGGTGCTCCAGGATGTAACCGAGTTCAGGCCGCTGCGGCGCACCATTGCCGCCACGATCAAGGTTTTGGTCAGGATTATCAGCAGCGCCCCCAGGACACTCCAGTGCCATATTCCGGGAATGGACGCGGGATCTATCAGCATACCGATGCCGATGAAGAACATGCCGAGCAGAACATCGCGAAAGGGCCTTATGCTGGATTCCACCTGATGGCGAAATTCAGTTTCGCCCAGCATCATTCCTGCAAGAAAGGCACCAAAAGCCAGCGACAGCCCAAGCTGGTTGGTTGACCATGCGGCCAGCAGGGCCACCAATAGAACCGCCAGGGTAAATACCTCCGGCGAACGCTTCTGGGCAACAAAGTGGAACAGAGGCCGAAGCAGCCATTTGCCCACAAAAAACACCAGCGCGAATGCCAATACGGCTTTGGCAATGGCCCAGCCCAGCGCACCCGCCAAAACGTCTGCACCCACAGCCACACCCAGCACGGGAATCACCACAAGGAAAGGAACGGCAGTGACATCCTGGAATACCGACATGGCAAGTCCGAGTCTGCCATGGGGACTGTTAGCCTCTCTCTGCTCGGCCAACTGGCTACCGATGATGGTGGAAGAGGACTGGGCAAAGATGGCGCCGATCACGAAAGCAGCAGCAGGGCTCAAGCCCAGCAGCCACATCAGCAAGCCCACGATAA
>JBGTHE010000176.1:0-2136 GCA_041746335.1 Lysobacterales bacterium
CCGGCTAGAAACGGCCACACGGCCGCCCACCCTGAGTCCAGCACCGGGGACAGCAGCCACGTCAGGACGAACACCGCCGCAGTCGTCAGAATCACGGCCGGAAGGGATAGGCGCCGCCGGGAGAGGAAGCCCACCGACGGCGGCAACGTGCTCACCAGATACGCCAAATACATCAGCCCGAGCCAGCCGATCTCCAGCACGCCAAGTAACCCGGGCGGCAATCCCAGGACCAGCCCACCGACATACACCAGCACGATGGAAACGACGAGCTGCCAAACGAGCAAGCAGGCCAGCGGAACGGCTTCTATGAAAATCATGGTGCCTGGGAACTCGCTACTCAGGGAGTGATGTGGTCTGTGCTGAGTCGATCACGTAGGGTTCTCCATCGGCGTCCGCCAGAAAAGTCTGTCGGCCCTCTGGCGTTTGTGCAAGCCCCTCGAAGAACCCCATGTCGTGCGTGCAATCCATGCGCTCGAGGCATCGTCGCTCGCGATTCTGGCTGTCGATAGCCAGTAGGGGCCTGCCAATTTTGAACTTATCGAAAATGCTGACCGCCATGCTGTGCTGTTCCATCGATGTCAGTGGAATGAGAGCCCGGAGAGGCTTAACTTCGGCCAGACGAGATGAAGGGTACCATTTCAGCGACGCAAAAACCCCGCGTGAATGGTAATCTTGAGTTCCGATTGGCGAGCTGAAACGTCTGATGCAGGCCAAATCAATAACCCTTTACTCTCGTCCCGATTGTCATCTGTGTGAACGGGCAGAGCAGTTGCTGGATGATTGCGGTGCTCGCTGGGAGGCAATAGATATCGAGGCAGACCTACGCCTGATTCGTAGATACGGCAATCACATTCCGGTGGTGTACCGCGCCGATATTGATCGCGATCTTCACTGGCCTTTTGATGCGGCGTCTCTGCAGGAATTTATCGAACTGGAAATATGAATCGCGGGTAAGGCAGGCCGACCTGCCAATGCCTGACGGATTCCTGGATGATGCCGCTATCGGTGGTACCGCAGCGATCTGATCGTTAAGCCGAGTTGGCTGCACCCGGCCGCGTTCAGTTCACAAGTGTGGCCGGCCAGTATCGAACCTTCTCAGTACCCGCGAGAGTCGGTTCGGCCGCCAAAAACCCGGCCACAGCCAGTGCTAATCTTGTCCATCCATTCCCTGGCTATCACCGCCAGCCCGGCGAAAAAGCCACGGGTACGCGTTTCAGTTTCGACCATGACCAGACCAAGAATAATGTAGGCAACCAGGGTGGGCAGCGTAAATGCCAGCAGCAGAATGATGGTTGCCAAACGTACACACCAGCTTTCCCAGGTCATGCGCGTGGCGATGGCATTGCATACTCCCAGCACAATGGGCTGGCCGGGCCGACCTGCCAGTGCTTCACGGATTTCCTGGATGATACTGTCGGTGGTCATGGTTGCAACTCCCTGCGGTTGAACGAGCCAAGTTATTTGTAAATGTCGAACTAAAGGATGCATGATCCGTGCCACGGTTTCATGGGCATGAAGTCACAGCCAAGGATGATTTGCGTGTTGGGTTTCAACACCTCTAAAAGGCCGATAAGGCAAATGCTTGCAAAACGGTCAGCCGCGCAAACCGGCCGCTTTCGCCAAAACCTGAAGAAATTCGCCAAGGCTGAATCCCTGCACAAACCCTATGATAAACTCGCCGCGATCCTAAAAAAGGCTTGTCAATGGAACTACCATTGCCTGCGGGCCGCGCCCACCCGGAAGCTTACAGGACCGCGATGAAATGCCAGAAACTTACGGGACAGGACACTAAGTATGGGACAAGCTCCAATTCCTATCGCTTATGTGGATGGTGCCCGCCTGGCGCGCGCTGTTTCTGCTGGCATCGCGCATGTATTCAAGCGCCGAGATTGGCTTAACCGGATCAACGTGTTTCCAGTCCCGGATGGTGACACCGGAACTAACCTCGCTTTCACTTTCAAAACCATACTGGATGCACTCAATAGCAAGCCGCTGAAGCGTGTTGATGAACTGATGAGCCTGATTGCCAATGCCGCGCTGGATGGGGCACGGGGTAACTCCGGCGCCATCATGGCGCAGTATTTTCAGGGCTTCAGCGAAGCCCTCGCCGGCAAGCGATTGCTGACTGCAAAAAAT
>JBGTHE010000177.1:0-3100 GCA_041746335.1 Lysobacterales bacterium
ACTGTCGCGCAAGCTGGCCCGCATCGCCTTCACCCTGATGAGCAGCCAACAAACTTTTATCAGACAGGAAAAATCCTATTGCAGGTAGCCATAGAATCTCCCACAGAAAAGGCTCACTTTCACAAAGAGTTTGTTCCTACATTGCTGCTTTCAGCACCTGTTCCTTGAGGTGCGTGATCTCATCACGTACTTTGGCAGCTGCTTCAAACTCCAGATTTTCGGCGTGTTTGAACATCTGCTGTTCCAGCTCGGCCACCGCTTTACCCAATTGCGCCGGCTTGATGTGTTGATACTGGCTGCGTTCTTCCGCAACCTTACGAGCGGCTCGGCTCATTCTCAGGCCATCATCATGAGCACCATCCATGATGTCGGTAACCTGTTTGAGCACTGACTTCGGCTCTATGCCGTGTTCGAGATTGAACTCCACCTGTTTGCTGCGACGCCGGTCAGTCTCGGCGATGGCCCGTTGCATCGAGCCGGTCATCTTGTCGGCATAGAGTATGGCCTTGCCGCGCAAGTTGCGGGCACAACGGCCTATGGTCTGGATCAATGAAGACTCGGAACGCAAAAATCCTTCGCGATCCGCATCCAGGATCGCGACCAGCGACACTTCAGGCATATCCAGACCTTCGCGCAACAGGTTGATGCCCACCAGTACATCAAAAAGGCCCAATCGCAGATCCCTAATGATTTCCACCCGTTCCACGGTATCCACATCCGAATGCAGATAGCGTACTTTCACGCCATGATCGGCCAGGTATTCGGTGAGGTTTTCGGCCATGCGCTTGGTCAATGTGGTAACCAGAATACGATCACCCATTGCGGTGCGCAGATTGATTTCCGACAAAAGATCATCCACCTGGTTGGTTACCGGGCGGATCTCCACTTCCGGATCAATCAGACCGGTGGGCCGCACGACCTGTTCAACCACCTGACCTGAGCGATTCATTTCATAATCGCGCGGTGTTGCAGACACAAAAATGGACTGTGGTGAGCGCTCCTCCCACTCCTCGAATTTTAAAGGGCGGTTATCCAGCGCTGAAGGAAGCCGAAATCCATAAGTAACCAGGTTCTCCTTCCAGGAGCGATCGCCTTTGTACATGGCGCCCAATTGCGGAACCATGACATGACTTTCATCCATCACCAGTAGTGCATTGTCCGGCAGATAATCAAACAGCGTTGGAGGCGCTTCGCCGGGGCCGCGGCCTGTCAGATGCCGTGAGTAGTTTTCGATGCCATTGCAATAACCCAGCTCCAGCATCATTTCCAGATCATAGCGGGTTCGTTGCTCGAGCCTTTGCGCTTCCACCAACAGATGATTTTCCCGCAGGTATTCCAGCCGCTGTTTCAGCTCGATGGCAATGTTTTCTGCCGCATCCAGCACAACCTGGCGCGGTGTGACGTAATGCGACTTGGGATAAATGGTGAAACGTGGCAGTTTGCGCAATACTTCACCTGTCAGCGGATCCAATACGCGAATGCTTTCCACTTCTTCATCAAACAATTCGATGCGCACAGCTTCGCGATCTTCATCTCCCGGAAAAACGTCAATGATGTCACCGCGCACTCGGTACGTGCCGCGGCGTAATTCCATGTCGTTGCGGCCGTATTGCATTTCGGCCAGACGACGTAGAATGGTGCGTTGGTTGATGCGCTCACCCACCGAGAGATGCAGCACCATACTCAAATACTGAGTAGGATCACCCAGGCCATAGATGGCTGAGACCGTGGCCACAATGATGGCGTCGGGGCGTTCCAGCAAAGCCTTCGTGGCTGCAAGCCGCATCTGTTCGATGTGTTCATTGATGGTGGCGTCTTTTTCGATATAGGTATCGGAAGACGGCACGTAAGCTTCAGGTTGGTAGTAATCGTAATAGGAGACGAAATATTCCACCGCGTTCTGCGGGAAGAAGTCGCGGAACTCCCCGTACAGCTGGGCTGCGAGTGTCTTGTTTGGCGCCAGAACCAGCGTCGGGCGTTGCACATGCTCGATGACGTTGGCAATGGTGAATGTTTTGCCTGAGCCGGTAACACCCAACAGGGTCTGATGTGCCAGGCCATCCTCGATTCCGGCAATCAGGGCCGCAATGGCCTCAGGCTGATCCCCAGCCGGCTGGTAATTGCTGCTCAGTACGAACTTCTTGTGTTCCCGAAAGGACGTCATGCCTGGCCTGGTGATTCCCGCTGTCTGAAATTAGGAGTGACTGACGAACGCGAAGGTTCAGCCAAATCGCAAACGGTCAATTATACCGAAGCAAACAATCACGCGGACTACGCATTCAAACAGCCGTCGACAAGCCCCTGACCATGATGGCAATATTCAGTCTTCAATGGGGGAAAAGGGAGCCCATGGTGCCAGGCAGATTGTCCAACCGCGTCGAGCAGATCAAACCATCTGCAACCATCACCGTCAGCAACAAAGCCATGGCGCTGAAAGCCCAGGGCAAGGACATTGTGTCGCTGGGCTTTGGCGAGCCGGATTTTGATACCCCCAAACACATCCGTGATGCCGCAATCAAGGCCATTAAAGCAGGACAAACCCGGTACACCGCTGTGGATGGCACTCCTGAACTCAAAGCCGCCATCATCCAGAAATTCCAGCGCGATAACCGCCTGGAGTTCAATCCCAAACAACTGCTGATATCCAATGGTGCCAAGCAAAGCCTGTTCAACCTGTTGCTGGCTTTGCTGAATCCGGGCGACGAGGTTATCGTACCCGCGCCATACTGGGTTTCTTATCCGGATATGGTCAAGCTGACCGACGGCGAGCCGGTAATCCTCAGCGGTTCAGCTGAACATGATTTCAAAATCACGGCTCGCCAGTTACGCAGCAGCATCAACGAGCAAACGCGTTTGCTGATCCTTAACTCACCCTCCAACCCGACGGGCAAGGTTTACAGCGCCAATGAATATCGTGAACTGGGTGCGGTGCTGGAAGAGTTCCCCCGGGTGTTCATCGCCTGCGACGATATTTACGAACACATTTATTGGGGAAAGGAACACTATCACACGCTGCTGAATGTATGTCCTGGCCTGTCCGAACGCACCATCATCATCAATGGTGTTTCCAAAGCGTATGCCATGACCGGATGGCGTATCG
>JBGTHE010000178.1:0-3449 GCA_041746335.1 Lysobacterales bacterium
TCACACAGGTATTCCGAGCCCAAACCAAGACGCCCCGCTGCGCCCGGTGCCAGATTCTGTACAAAAACATCGGCTGTGCTGATGACTGTCAGCAGGAAATCCACGTCCTTGCGATCTTTGAGATCGAGAACCAGAGATTCCTTGCCATGATTGAGCCATACGAAATAGGCGCTCTCGCCTCGGACCACAGAATCATAGTTTCGGGCGAAATCACCTTCGGGTCGTTCCACCTTGATCACCCGAGCGCCGGCCATGGCCAGGCGGGAGGTACAAAGCGGAGCGGCAACCGCCTGTTCAATCGATACAACCAGCAGCCCCTGAAGTGCCAATTCGCTCATCAGTCAGTCGTCAGAAAGATTTCGGCATTTTCAACACATGGGTGCCGATATGCGACAGGATGAGATTGGTTGATATGGGCGCCACGCGGTAGAGGCGGGTTTCCCTGAATTTGCGTTCGATGTCGTACTCCGCGGCGAATCCGTAACCACCAAAGGTCTGCACGCACGTATCACCCGCAAACCAGGAAGCTTCCGAAGCCAGCAGCTTGGCCGTATTGGCTTCGGTACCACAAGGTCTTTCGGCTTCGAACAGAGCAGTGGCTTTTTCAACCATCTGGGCCGCGGCTTCAGTTTGAGCCCAGGCACGTGCGATGGGGAACTGGATGCCCTGGTTCTGGCCAATCGGCCTGCCAAACACTCGCCGCTCGGTGGCGTAATGTGAGGCGCGGTCAATGAACCAACGGGCATCGCCGATACATTCGGAGGCGATCAGGATACGCTCGGCGTTCATGCCGTCGAGAATGTATCGAAAGCCCTCGCCCTCTTCTCCGATTCTGTTTTCAGCCGGGACTTCCAGGTTTTCGAAAAACAGCTCGGTGCTGGCGTGATTCATCATGGTCTGGATTGGCTGGATAGTCAGGCCCTTGCCGAGCGATTCGCGAATGTCGACGATCAATACGGACATGCCATCCGTTGCACGCGCACTGGTCTCGCGGGCAGAGGTGCGAACCAGCAGGATCATCAGGTCGGAATGTTGAGCGCGGGAAATAAAGACTTTCTGGCCATTGACGATGTATTTGTCGCCACGTCTTTGAGCTGTGGTCCGTATGCGGGTGGTATCTGTTCCACTGCCAGGCTCGGTGACACCAAAGGCCTGCAGCCGTAGCTCCCCCGCAGCGATCTGGGGCAAGTACCTGGCTTTTTGCTCCTCACTGCCATGCCTGAGCAGGGTGCCCATGGTATACATCTGTGCATGGCAGGCTCCGCCATTGCCACCACTGCGCTGGATTTCCTCCAGGATGGCATTGGCCGCCGCCAAACCCAGACCGCTCCCTCCAAACTCTTCCGGAATCAGCACCGACAGAAAACCCGAAGCTGTCAATTCCTTGACGAATTCTTCCGGGTAGGCGCGATGGTCGTCCAAGTCGCGCCAGTACTGGCCTGGGAAGCGCTTGCACAACTTTTGCACAGCGTCGCGAATGTCCGGAAATGAGGGTTCCAATTGCATACTTACGGCGCCTCTCTTAGCCCTTGTCACTTATGCACAGTAGTTCGTCCACGATGGTGGTGAACAAAGTCTCATCGGCGGATCCTTCGGCTAATTCGAGGATGCTTTTGATCCGCAGCTGAGCGCGTTGATCGTCCCATCCGCCAAAGAGTAATAAGTTTTCAGCCTTGCGTGTCATTGCAGCACGGTCCAACGGGTACTCCGGGTCGCCCAGGCAGTCTGTACGGCTGGCTGTGTGCCGGCTGCCATCACTTAGCGTCACGCTCAAACTTCCACCCCAATTTCCGGGGTATTCCGCTTCGATGCTGGCCGACCTGCTCACGGAAATGCGATTCCCGTATTGCGCAAGGCGCCGTCGTTGTTCTGGTCCGAAGGATTCGAACCCGAGATGCCCATCCAGCAAAGCGGTGCAAACACAATGTTGCAGCGAAAATTTCGCGGCATATTCAGTGGTGGGTTGCGGCCGGTCGCACACATCCAGGGCCGCCTGATAGCTTGCCACTTCGATACGCTCAATGGACCGCCCGTCGACCTTTTTATGCAACTCCAATGCCGCATCAACAACAGGATGGGTATGTCGACAGCAGGGCCAGGGCTTGATTGAAGTCAGACACAGCTGCCAGGGTTCCTCCGGAGAGCGCAAAACAGCGCCCGGATCGGCATCGGGGCAGGTCGCGCGGAAAAATCCTTTGTTACCTTCCAGTATGGCGGGTGGTCCAGTGACTCCGAGGGCTGCCAGGTCCGCAGAAACCAGGCCGGCTTCTGCCGCTCGCCCTGCATGCAAATGTTTACTCATGGCTCCTGTTTCGAGGAACTGCCAGAGACCCGAGGACTGTGTACCGGCGTTTCCCAGAGCGTCAACGCACTGTTCAACATTCAGACCCAGCAGGCTGCTGACTGCCATAGCGGAGCCGAAAGGTCCACAGGTCGCAGTGTTGTGCCAGATGCGGTAATGCGCTGGTCCGACTGCATTGCCGATGCGACAGCTGGCCTCGTAACCATGCAGCACTGAGGTCAGGAATTCAATCGCACTCGCATTCTGTCGACTGGCAACCGTCAACGCAGCCGGAACTATCACGCAACCGGGATGTGTCACCGATGCCTTGTGCAGATCATCCGTTTCAAGAATATGCGTGAGGGCGCCGATGGTGAAAGCCTGCCTTCCCGCTTCCTGACCTTGGCTGGAAAACCAGCGCAAAAATTTGTCGGCGGGTTCAGTTTGGCGGCCTGCATAAGCATTGCAGAGGGCGTCCAGTACAAACAGACTGGCAGCTTCCAGATCAGCCGTCGTAACCGGCTTCGAGCGGATCAAAAGAACGAGTTGTTTGGTCAGAGACATATATAAGGTCGGTACAGGTCAGGCTGATTCGAGTCAGGTCAACTCAGGAATGGCCCAGTCAGACGGCAACGACCCTTGATCCATAATAATCTCGCGGTGGCCGCTCCAGGTACTGATGATGGACTCCGGTGAGCCAATGCCAGCGGCCCTTGGATCTCCACACGGGCCGAACCAATGGTTCTGCGGGGCGGCTGTGGTGCGTGCGCGCATCCCACAATATGTGGTGCCATTGACGGTAGCACCGAGCACCAGGCTCTGAAAATCAACGTCAGCGCTCACCACCGCGGCCGTCAGGTGGTGAGACAAACGCTCCAGAATATTGAGCACCGTTGGGATGTCACCATCGCTATAGGGGACCACAATCTGAAAAGGACCAAACAGTTCGGTAGTGACGAGATCGAAGTCAGAAGCCGTCAGTGTGCGCAGCGGTACCTCGATTGCGGTTGGCTGCCAGGCGCCGTAGCAATCGGGTATCGAGTGATTTTCAAGAGGTTTGCCACCGAACAGCAAGCGCGCACTCGGGGTTGCAAGCACGGCATCCATGTGTGCCTCGATGCGAGCATTGGTCCAGGATAGCAGTGGCCCAATGGTGAGATCTTCGAGT
>JBGTHE010000179.1:0-1705 GCA_041746335.1 Lysobacterales bacterium
AACAGGCCAATAGACTCAAGGTCTCGTTGAATATCGAGAATATTTTTTTCAATGGCTACCTCATGACGCCGATGGAAATGAATGACTTCGTTGACAGCTTTTCGAGCGAGCATGTGCAAATTCATTTCGATACGGGAAACATTTCCATGTTCCAATTCGCTGAACATTGGATTCCGATCATGGGCCAGCGAATCAAGAACATCCACTTCAAGGAATTCACCAAAAAGGGAACAGACTATTCTTTGGAAACATTTCGCCCGCTGTTGGATGGCACGACGAACTGGCCGACTGTGATGCAGGAATTGGGCAGGATAGACTACAAAGGCTATGTGACGTTCGAATACTTTCATCCCTATCCGCACTACCCTGAAGCGCTCATCTACCAAACGTCCGATTCCCTCGACCGGATGCTCGGCCGCGTTTGAACAGCATCGTCTATAAAAAATCATCAGAAAGATGTTGCACGCGGTCTGGTCCCGGATTTAGGCTAGAGGCGCTTGGTTGGGTTTAGTGGTTCCGATTGGCTCCTGCGGGAGTTGCTCTCATGTCCACAACCGATTTCAAGTAGCGATTAAGCATCAATCTTCTAACAACGGGCGGAAAGCAATGGGCGTTTATCTCAAATTGGTCGGGCAATCACGAGGTACTTTGGCAACATTGGCGTGCGCTGGCGCATTACTATGCGCTGGCACGGCCTCAGCAGCGTTTATCGGTGTATCCGGTGGCGGAGACATTCTGATCCCTGATGCCACACCAAATACCGGTGCCACTGCGAATTTCTTTAACAACACCCCCGCGCATGGGTGGGATGAATTGCAGAATTTTCAACTGACTTCTGCCCTGCTGGTCGATGCGGTCGCTCCAGGCGTCTATGACATGGTGAGCGACCTGAGTAATATTTTCATCCCGGCGGGAACGTTTGTCAGCAGCCACCTGATCTTCTGGGATCCCCTTGCCGGCACACGGACGATTGCGACGTATACACTCAACAGCAAGATTCTGGGAGTTATCGCCCGCAATGGCACGAACGCCGGCAATGATCGTTTGCTGGCATCAGACTATCTCGGTAATCCGCTGACCGTTTACCCGACCGGCTTTTTTCAAAATCGGGGCTTGGAGTTCGGTGCCGACGTGTTTACCATCGGACCGGGCAACACGGTGACCATTGACTTCGGTGCCAGTTCGCCCGGCGACCAAATCCGCATTATCACTCAGGGCACACCAGAGCCAGCCACACTGGCCCTGTTCGGCATCGGCTCATTGGGTCTTGCTGGTGCAGCGCGCCGCCGTCGCAAGAATCTGGCCGCGTGAGTTACGTCTCGACAGCCAGTACAGCAAAAGAGAAACCGGGTTGCCTTTGCAGGTGACCCGGTTTTTTACGTCTACCTTGTCGTTCTTAGATGAATGTTCAGCATTCGATTTACGGGAACAGAAAGATAATTCCCGTATAGGCGGCACCCGCCACTGCTGCCGACCGCAGATCCAACGGCACTTGATATAACAACCGCGGATTGCAATCTCCCGGAACCAGGTAGCCCAAGGTAAATTCGCGATTGCAGGGGTGCGCCAGTGCCATTTGATAAGGCAGGCCGATAAACTGTGCCCCAGCTTTCCCTACGGAGACAAATGGCTGAATGAAGTCGGGATAGGTGTGGCCATAGCGTTCCAGGGCAAAGTCTTCAAAGTAGAGTGGGTTGTGGAACAG
>JBGTHE010000180.1:0-2312 GCA_041746335.1 Lysobacterales bacterium
ATCCTTACGCCACGGTGGGTATTTCATTGCTGTGCGTCGTGATGTTGAGCTTATACTCACTGTCCAGCCCTTTGTTGCAACAGGCGCTGATCGATGTGTTGGGAATGCAGCCACAGGCGATCGCCGAGCTGATTTACTCAAACACCCGGAGCTGGTGGAATTATCCCGCCATTACGGCAATAACCGCGGTTTTCTTACACGCCAGCTGGCTGCACCTCGCCGGTAATCTGGCTTATTTGTGGGTTTTCGGCTTGCCGCTGGAGAGCCGTCTGGGCAGCCTGCCATTGTTGTTCATATTCATCGCTGGCGGCACGCTGGCCAATATCACCGTGGCGCTAAGTCTGGATCAGCTGGAGACTCCCATTATCGGTGCCAGCGGCGCTGTATCTGCAGTGGTGGGCTGTTACCTTGGGTTGTTGCCTTCACGGCAAATCGGTCTGTTTCTGCCTTTGGGTCTGTATTTGCAATTTGCTCAGGTGCCTTCCCTATTGGTAATAGGCTCGTGGTTTACTTTGCAGTTGCTTTATACCGTGTTTGGCCCCATTAATGCAGCAGTGGCCTGGTGGAATCACCTGGCCGGTTTCGCGCTCGGACTCAGCCTCATGCTTTTTTTCCGGGCGTTGCGACAATTTCGGGTCCAGGCCCCCTGAAAGCACTTACGAGTAGTCACAGATCATGGCGCGAAAACCCTTGTACAAAGTCATTTTTTTTAATCACGGAAAAGTTTATGAGCTTTTCAGTGAAAGTGTTGGCAGCAGCGGAATCTGGGGGTTTATCGAGGTGAGTGATCTGGTTTTTGAAACCGGTGAAGGTCTGGTGGTGGACCCCACTGAAGAAAAAATGCGCCTGGAGTTTTCCGGCGCACGCGTGTTGCATCTGCCCCTGCAAAGCATAGTGCGCATTGAAGAAGTCGAGAAGCGTGGTAAATGTATGATTCGTGACCGTGAGTCCGGGGAAAAAGTCACGCCTTTTCCGCTCTCACCGCCCGGGCGAAGTTCATCCTGATCAATACGAGTTTGGTGTTGTCTTGAACCAGGTAATACAACAACAACTTGCAAAACCAACAACCCAGCTCTCAGCCATCAGATTAGCGTGACAGCAGATTTGCTCCTCGTAACAGGCGCAATGCTTCATACAAGGGGAAATCTTCTTCCGGCCTGATCGTCTCCACTGTCTCCTTGTTGTTGTCTCCATGTATGGAGTCTAGATGGCGTTCCAGATCCACTTCGCGAGGCCGGTCGTCGGCCACCGTCAAAGACTTCATATACGATTCGACAACCTGGTCCGGCACTATTCCTTCCGCTTGAATCGACTTGCCGGAGGGAGTGAAATAACGCGCAGTGGTCAACTTGATGCCGCCGCCGTTGCGCAAGGGCAAAACCGTTTGTACTGAACCTTTGCCAAATGTTTGTTCTCCCATCAGCAAGGCCCTGCCGTGATCCTGCAGTGCCCCTGCGACTACTTCGGAGGCTGAGGCGGAACCGCGATCCACGAGTACCACGACCGGCAAGCCCGGAAACCACTGGCCGGGCTGGGCAGCAAACTCCAATTGTGTACTTGCATTCCGACCACGGATGGAAACAATGTTGCCGCTGTCGAGGAAACCATCGGCAATATCCACAGCCGACTGAAGCACACCACCCGGATTATCACGCAAGTCGAGAATCACTCCATGGACAGGTTTGCCTTCGGCCTGGACGGACTCGATGGAGGCCCCCAAATCGGTTGCGCTGTCGCGGTGAAAATAGCTGAGGCTGAAATAAGCGATGCCGTCGGCAAACAGGCGTGCATTCAATGTCGGTATTTTGAGGAGTTGACGCTTGAGCAACTGCGTGTTTGTCTCGCCGGTGGAGTTCAAAACCACAACTTCTACGTCACTGCCGGGCGGGCCGCTGAGATCATTGATCGCCTCCTGCAGATTGCGCCCTTTAACCGCTTTGCCGGCTATTGAAGTGAATACATCACCGGGATTGATTCCCGCTGAGTCGGCTGGGCTGGGCACCAACACTTTACGCACCACGACGCGGCCATCTTCAGCTGCTACATCCACTCCTACCCCAACGTATTCGCCGCGTGAATTGTTGTCCAGGTCTTCATAATCGTCGTTGGGCAAATACGCAGAATGAGGATCCAGCTTAGAAAGCATGCCGCTGATGGCAGCTTCCAGCAAATCTTTGTCATTGACCTCTTCAACGTAGTTTTTTCTGACCTGATTGAACACATCGGTAAAGGAGCGCAAATCGTCCAGGTTCAGACTGGAGGCTGCAGCAGTTGATGCATTCTTACTGTCGGGTCCAGGTGCTGCATCCTGC
>JBGTHE010000181.1:0-4942 GCA_041746335.1 Lysobacterales bacterium
TGATCGTCGACAACCGAGGCATCGACAGAAGGTGGATCCTCCACCAGGGTGCTTTGTTCATCTGGAACTTCGCCAGTACTCAGATCAGTGCCTGTAGTGGCACAACCGGCAAGTAACAGAAAGACCATCGCTGCCAGAAGCTGTAATGGCACCAAAAATCCTCAGTTTCTTGTTTTCGCTGGCTATTATGCGCGTGCGGTTCGTCTGGTCAAGATTTTTTTGCCTTGCCCCATGCTTCGCTCACCCCTGTGGAAGTTCAGAAATGGTCTTTCCACTCGCGTATGACCTGCAAAGTGCTGGCCCCCGCCGCAGCCGCCGGGTTACGCTTTTGGGCGGCAGCAATGACGGTAGGTTCACGGCTGCGGAGGAACGGATTTACCGCCAATTCCTGCTGCAAAGAACTGGGAATGGTAATTTTCCCTGTCAGTCGGGCCGCTTCAACCTGTTGGGATCTTTGCAGCAGGGCAGCATTATCCGGCTCCACTTCCAAGGCAAAACGACAGTTGGAGGCAGTGTATTCGTGAGCGCAATAAACCAGTGTGTCTGGCGGCAGCAGGGCCAGGCGGTCCAGCGATTCCTGCATCTGCGCCGCAGTGCCTTCAAACAGGCGACCACAGCCCACGCTGAACAGGGTGTCTCCACAGAAGACACAGCCATGGCCGAAATAAGCGATATGACTGCGGGTGTGGCCTGGGACTTCCAAAGCCTCGAATTCGAGCCCGAGCTCGGGAATAGCAACCCTATCCCCCTGCCCAACAATCTGGTCCAGCCCCGAGATGCGGGAGTCAGCAGGGCCAATCAGCCGCGGATTCCAGTCCCGGACCAGCTGCGTCACACCGCCAATATGGTCGAGGTGATGGTGGGTAATAAGAATACTTGAAAGGCGCAAACCATTGCGATTCAATGCTTGCTGAACCGGTTCAGCATCTCCGGGATCAATGACGGCGCATTCCTCGCCCCCGGTGTGAAGCAGCCAGATATAATTGTCCTGGAATGCCGGAATGGCGGTAACGTGAATGGCTGGCATAAATTTCCGTTTCGGTCGAAGATCTCAACAGGATATAGCTGATGCCTACTGAATCCAACCGTACAGACTTTATGCCTGCTGTGCGGTCAGCAAGTTACCGGGTTGGGTTATGGGTTTGAACTCGCCCAAACAGAAGGTCTCAACTGCACTGCTGCAGTTAGCCGCACAAAATAGCGGCCTCGGCAGTTACCAGAGCAATCGCCAGGGCAATGTGTTACTGATCAAGCTTCCCGTCATGCCCTGGCCACAAGCTGATTCTGTAGCTCGGGACCAGCAATCCTTTGGTCAAGCGCTGCATCTCAGTCTGGGCAGAGGCACAGAGCGGTATTCCGGTTTACATTATCGAAGTGATGAACTGCCGTTTGTCGATGCTGCTTTTCGGCAGGTGGTTTTGTGGCATGTCATCGCCACAGGGGGGGAAGCAGAGCTGGCTGAGGCCTGCCGGGTGCTACAGGACGACGGAGAATTGCTGGTGCTGGGATTGAACCAGATGGCTATTGGTGCCCGGTTTGATCGAACCGCCGGAAATCTGCCGAGATTGCATAGGCCGAGTCTGGATGAGCATTTGTCAAAACTGGACATGGAAGTGACAGGAGCCTGGGGTGCAGGCCTGGCTGGCATCTCCAGCACGATCTTGCGAAACGATGGCTGGTCAGGTTTACTTCTGCCCTTTGCCGATCAGGTGGCGCTGCGGATAGAGCACACTCATCCGGCCGGCTTGAGCCCCTTGCGAATGGAACGATTTCAGGCCGGCGTAGCCCCTACTATCTGAGCTAAGGCCAGCAGCGGTCCCCAGCGGCCGGGTGGCCATAGAACTCTGCCCAAGAAAGCAGAAAATAAAAGGAAAAATTATTTAATATGCCCAAGCCGGACACGATCGACATTTACACTGATGGTGCCTGCAGCGGCAATCCCGGGCCTGGCGGTTGGGGCAGTGTGTTGTTGTGGGGTGACCACCGCCGGGAGCTATCAGGGGGTGATACCAATACCACCAACAACCGAATGGAAATGTTGGCCGTGATACGCGCATTAGAGGCATTGAAGAAGCCAAGTGCCGTCAGGCTGTTCACCGATTCCACCTATGTAATGAAAGGCATAAACGAATGGCTACCGCAGTGGAAGCGGCGCAACTGGTTGACGGCTGCCAGGCAACCAGTAAAGAACGTCGAATTGTGGCAGGAATTGGAAGCGGCAATTCAACCCCATCGAGTGCAGTGGAACTGGGTCAAAGGTCACAGTGGGGTACCAGAAAATGAACGAGCTGACGAGCTGGCTCGCCTGGCCATTCCACGTTCTTGAAATCATCCAGAAATGAACAGGCTCAGCAGCGGGACACGCGATTGGCATCAAGACAGATAATACTGGATACCGAAACCACGGGTCTCGAAGTAGGAGACGGCAACAGGCTGATAGAAATCGGTGCTGTAGAGTTGATCGAGCGCCGCATTACGGGCAAGCAATTTCATTACTATCTCAATCCGCAGCGTGCCATCGAAGAGGGCGCTCTGGAAGTGCATGGCATCACTGAAGACTTTCTGCAGGACAAGCCTTTGTTTGTCGATATCGCGCAGGAATTTCTCGAATTTATCGAGGGTGCCGAGCTGCTTATTCACAATGCGGCATTTGATCTCGGGTTTCTTGATGCCGAGTTGGCCTTATTGGCCACTCCACCTGGCCAAGTCATAAATTATGCGACTGTGTTGGACACTCTGGAACTGGCGCGCGAAATGCACCCAGGCCAGCGCAACAGCCTCGATGCCCTGTGCAAGCGTTATGAAATAGACAACAGCAATCGCAACCTGCACGGTGCCTTGTTGGACGCGCAAATTCTGGCCGAGGTTTATCTCGCCATGACGGGTGGGCAAACTGACCTCGGGCTCAGTTTTAACCCCTGGCAAAACCGATCTGAACAGCAAACTATTCTGGATGCCAGCGAGCGCCCGCCGCTGCGTGTACTGCAGCCGAGTCTGGATGAGTTGCAGCAGCACCTGAAGCGATTAAATGCAATAAAGCAAGTTTCAGGCTCTTGCCTGTGGCTTGAGCTGGAAGAAAGATTTTAGGGGTACGCAGCTGAACTACCGTTGCGTCACCAGCAAGGGATGATCGCGGGTATCCATCCACGTGAGGATTTCGTGGTAACGCTGGATGCTGTCGACAAACGCTTTCGCCTCATTGCCCCGCGCGTAACCATGTCGGGTCTGGCTATGCCATTTTTCCTGGGTCAGCAAGCCCAGGCATAGTCGTACATCGGCCCATCGGTCCGGGTTGCGACCCTGAATTTCGGTCAGTACTCGTGCATCACGTAAATGCCCCATTCCCAGGTTGTATCCGGCCAACGCCATCCAGGTGCGATCCGGTTCAGGAATCCGTGCGGGCAGACGATCGCGTAAACGCGCCAGATAGCGGGCGCCACCCTCAATGCTTTGAAAAGGATCGAGCCGGTCGGTTACGCCCAATTGCTGGGCAGTTTGCTCGGTCAGCATCATGATGCCCCGCACGCCGGTAATCGAGGTGGCTTCAGGGTCCCAGTGAGACTCCTGATAGCCAATGGCTGCCAGCAGGCGCCAGTCCATTCCATAAACTTCCCCGGCTTCCTGAAAAGCACCAATCAATGCTGGCAGGCGATCGCGCAAACGCTGCAGGAAAGGTGCCATGTTAAACGGTTCATGGCTGGTGATGCCTTCGGAGAACGCCTGCATGATGCCAGCGAGCAAGCCGTCATCCCTGGCTTGCAGCATGAACATATCGGCTTGCTCGACCAGGCTGAGGTCCGGGCCGGGAGGAAAAGCCCAGGCATGTGGCACCTTGCCGGGCAGGATGAAGGCTATATCCAATTGCGGGTAGTAGGACTTGTGAAAGTCAAAAATACTGGAATCCACCAGGGTGACATCAATGGCCCTGTCGGATACTGCGAGGAGCACGCTTTCAATTCCGACATCGTCGCGGGTTTCGAATTGCAGCTTGGGGTTATCGACTTGCGCAGCTTCCAGGGCTTCGACATAACTGGACCCGGCGATCACCATGATTTTGCGGCCTGCCAGGTCGGCCAGGTTTTGAGGCTGTTTTTTGCCGCGGCGGCTGATGACCAGGATGGAGGTTTCCAGGTAATCTGGCCCGAAATTAAATTGTTGCTCCCTGTCGTCGGTACGACTGAGATTGGCAGCAATCATGTCGGCTTCGCCCTTCAGCAGCAGTTCTTCCAGCTGGCCAAAAGCATCCGCCAGCTCGATGTGCATATCCACGCCAAGGTATTCGCTGAAGGCTTTAGCCAGTTCAAACTCAGGGCCGGTTGGCCCACCGGCGTCTTCATAATAACTACTTGCGCCACTGCGACTTAGGACCGTCATGCTACCGCGTTGCAGAATCTGCTCCAGTTGGCTGGGCCGATCGTCTCCGGAATAGCACAGTGGCATCAACAGAACTGCGAAAATGCAGCGCTGCCAGTGCATACTCAAGCTACAGGCTCGCTGGATAAGCAGTCGCGTAAGATCATGCAGACAGCTTCAAGTTCTGTGTTACACAAAGGTTCACTCGGCATGGCCCGGATCCCCGGCTGCAGCTGAAGCCCATCATAAGCTTGACCTTCTGCAATGCCAAGTTTCTGCGGTGCAGAGAGGTGTCGTCATTCTGCTAAACTGCCGCTTCTTTATTTGTAGTATCCGGGAGTTGTTGTGAGTGTCCGAACGCGTTTTGCCCCGAGCCCAACCGGTTTCCTTCATGTGGGTGGCGCCCGCACCGCTTTGTTCTGTTACCTGCAGGCCAGGTCTGCAGCGGGCAGGTTCATCCTGCGTATCGAAGATACCGACCTCGAACGATCCAGCGAGGAATCTGTGCAAGCCATTTTGGATGGCATGCAGTGGCTGAAATTGGACTACGACGAAGGCCCGTACTACCAGACACATCGATTTGCCCGAT
>JBGTHE010000182.1:0-2364 GCA_041746335.1 Lysobacterales bacterium
TGAAGCGCAGAAGTATCGGGCGCAGAATTTTCACCCGTCACCACGATTGGAACCAGCGCTACAAATCCCTGGCCTGCCCCATCGCCCGTCAGTTGATAATGACGCAACAGATACGCTTTGGCTTTTTCCCGCTCGGAAGCGCTCTGCCCACCCAGGTTGACCGGCTGACTTGCAGGTACGGCGTTGCCCATGTTCGGACTGACAAATGATTCAGCCTGCACAGCCAGCGCCGGAGCCGGAATGGTGGCGTCAGGACCACCCTGCTGACCGGGCCCAACGGTCACTATCGCAAGCATGGCAACAGAAGCTGCTATCGCTACGCCCACCATGGACTTGATCCAGTTTTTTGGTTGACTGGCGGGTATCGTCTGGCTGTCTTCCATATCAATGGCCTGGCGCACCCGGCTGCACAAATCTTCCTTTACCAGGTGCGCATCCTGCTGCCGCAGGCAATCACGGATGACGTGATAGCGATCCCAGGTTGCGCGCAATACCTGATCGTTTGCCAGGCGACGTACCAAAAAGCTGCCGGCGGATTTATCTACTTCACCATCCATAAAAGATGAAAGGTTTTCTCTTGGTTCGGTGTTCATCGGTTCCGATTTCATGATTACTGTGCCCTGCCCTGATAAATGCCAAATATATGGTTGCCTATCAATGGCTTTCTATTAATGGTCTCAATTGGATGTCGATGGCTTCACGCGCACGGAAAATTCGCGACCGGACTGTGCCGATGGGACATTCCATGGTTGTAGCAATCTCCTCGTAACTCATCCCTTCCATTTCGCGCAGCATGATCGCCGTGCGTAAATCTTCTGGCAGCGCGGAAATGGAATCGAAAACTGTGCGCTTAATTTCCTCGCGTAATAACTCGTTTTCCGGCGTGCCTTTTTCTTTCAGCCTGCTATCAAAATCATATTGTTCAGCATCCGCAGCGTCGATGTCTGATAAAGGTGGCCTGCGCTTTTGTGCCACCAGCCAGTTCTTTGCGGTATTGATGGCAATGCGGTACAACCAGGTGTAAAACGCACTGTCACCGCGAAAGTTCTTAATAGCCCGGTAGGCTTTGATGAAGGATTCCTGTGCTACGTCCAGTGCCTCGTCCGGGTCCGACACATAGCGCCTGACCAGGTTTACTATGCGGTGTTGATATTTACTGATAAGAAGGTCAAAGGCATGCTTATCGCCCTTCTGGACCCGCTCCACCAATAATTGATCAACTTGTGCTTCGCTCATGCGTGCACGCTCCGCTGCTTCTGCCGGTACCGGAGACTGGGTTTCTTGAACCCGCACGGCAAGGCCTGTGTTCGAATTTTGTAACAGAGTTTTTGTCGCTGCCTTCATGGCTGCTGGACTCCCTTCGCTGAGCATAACATGAGCAGCGTGGTGAACTATTGCTTCCATCAGGACGTAGCCTCCTGGCTGTTTGGCTCCGGAGTGTGTGTTCCGGCATACATGTTCGCAATCTATGACCGGACTCGATCCTGTGAGTTCAATTTGCCCAAACTTTGTTTGGGATCGTTTGGCAAAGGTGCATGCCCGTAAAGCCGGTGCGATAATGCTCTGCTTGTTCAATCAGATTGCCATAGCAGACGGGCTGGCAGTCGAATAAAGGTAAATATCAGCATGAATGATTTGAGTTCCCCTAATTTGAAAACCCATTATTCAAAAACCCCATATTTAAAAACCCTGGGTATCAAGGCCAACAACCCTGGAGCCTGTTTTGGCTTCGATCAATGGTCTTCCACTACCAACCGGGGTGAGATTCAAGCCATCAACCCGGCTAATGGCGAATTGATCGCCAGTGTTTATGCGGCATCGGCAGCAGACTATGAAGAAGTCATCAACCAGGCTGAAGCTGTATTAAAGGAATGGCGGGTGGTACCCGCCCCTCGTCGTGGGGAAGCTGTGCGCCTTTGCACGAATGCGCTGCGGAGAAACAAGGATGCCCTGGGCAGTCTGGTCAGCCTGGAAATGGGCAAGATCAAGCCCGAGGGTGACGGTGAAGTACAGGAAATGATCGATATCGGTGACTTCGCCATCGGCCAGTCCCGCATGCTGTACGGCAAAACCATGCACTCCGAACGACCCCAGCACCGTATGTACGAGCAGTGGCACCCCTACGGGATTGTCGGAATTATTTCAGCGTTCAATTTCCCGGTAGCTGTGTGGGCCTGGAATGCCTTTATTGCTGCCATTTGTGGCAATGTCTCGGTTTGGAAACCCTCCCCCAAAGGTGCGTTATGCTGTCTCGCGGTGCAGAAGATCTGTAATCAAGCCTTGCAGGAAGGTGGCTTTCCGCCGATTTTCCTCAGTTTCATGGAGCCCGGACACGAGCTGGCCGAGCGCTTCGTAAACGATCAC
>JBGTHE010000183.1:0-6410 GCA_041746335.1 Lysobacterales bacterium
CACAGGCATTTGATTCAGAGTTGGTGGGTGATGCATCGTTGAACCGCCGACCCATGCGGCGAATCATCGAGCCCTTGTCCAGGATGGGCGCCAAAATAGAAGCCACGACCCAGGGGACCGCTCCGCTGCGCATCAGCGGCAATCCTGATCTGCGAGCTATTGAATACGTGCTCCCCGTGGCAAGTGCACAAATCAAGTCCTGCATATTGCTGGCTGGACTGTTTGCACATGGCAAGACCTGTATAACTGAGCCTGGACAGAGTCGGGATCACACCGAAAGAATGCTTCCTGTATTCGGCGTTAAGTTGGAGTCCGGTTGCTGCATGTTCGGGCCCCGCAGCCTCAGTGCGGCCCGTATCGAAGTGCCGGCAGACATTTCATCCGCAGCCTTCTTTATGGTAGCGGCCGCGCTGGTTCCCGGATCACAAGTATTGCTGCGCAATGTAGGTGTGAACAGTACCCGCGACGGCATCATACGGGTAATGCAGGAGATGGGTGCCGATATAGCGTTGGGCAATGAACGTCAGTTTGGTGAGGAGCCGGTAGCGGACATTCATGTACGCTATCGCGGCGGTTTGCATGGCATCAATATACCGGAATCCTGGGTGCCTTCGTTGATTGATGAGTTACCAATTATCATGATTCTGGCGACCAGCGCCCATGGAATAACGCGCATTCGCGGCGCGGAAGAACTGCGGGTTAAAGAAAGTGACCGCATATCAGTGATGGCTGCCGGATTGGAGATTCTTGGTATCCGTTTTCAGGAATTCGAAGATGGTATTGACATTCATGGTGGCAAAATTGGTTCAGGCGAGGTTGATGGCGCAGGAGATCATCGCTGCGCCATGAGTTTTTGCATCGCTGGACAAGTAGCAACGGGTCCGGTCACGGTTGGAGGGGCGACGCACATCGACACGTCCTATCCCAAATTTGCTGAGCACCTGCAAGGTCTCGGAGGCGCGGTGAAAATCGAGCAAAAACCCGGTGGAACCTCCACCCACCATGCCTGAAAAGGTCCCGGTTATTGCCATCGATGGTCCCGGTGGTTCGGGGAAGGGTACGGTTTCCTTGCGCTTGGCGGAAGCACTGGGCTGGAATCTGCTGGACAGTGGCGCACTGTACCGACTGGTAGCGGTGGCGGCATTGAAACAGGGCCTGGCTTCGACCCAGGATGAAACAGAACTGGGCCGTTTAGCCGCCAACCTCCGGGCAGAATTTGCCATTGAACATCACGCGGTCAAAGTTCTATTGGATGGCGAGGATGTCAGTGCGCACCTGCGAAGTGAAGAGGTCGGTGTACTGGCCTCGCGCCTTGCTGCTTTGCCCGCCGTTCGAGCAGCGCTGGTGGACCGGCAACGAGCATTCAGGCGGTTTCCTGGGCTAGTTGCAGACGGCAGGGACATGGGAACGGTGATTTTTCCAGACGCAAATTTGAAAATCTACTTGACTGCCAGCGTGGACGAGCGCGCTCAAAGACGCTATAAGCAGTTGAAAGAAAAAGGAGAAAGTGTTAATCTCTCGCGCCTTTTCCGGGAGATAGAAGAGCGCGATTACAGGGACCAGACACGGCTCCTGGCACCGCTCAAGCCTGCTTTTGACTCGCACCTCATTGACTCCTCGGAGCTCAGCGCGGACGAAGTTCTGGTTAAACTTCTGAATCTTTGGAAGAAGCATAAGATAAGCGATTAAATTTTGTCGATTATATTCGTGCCACTCTGTACGAGTGGATTTTATCAACGGGAGCCTGAAATGGCCCCATAACCCCTGGGTGGGTAGCTGCATATCGCAGTTTACCTGTGAGCAAATATCAACATGACTGAAAGTTTTGCAGAATTATTTGAACAGAGTCTGGCAATTCAAGACCTGAAGCCAGGCTCTATCGTCACTGGAATCGTGATGGAAATACGCGACGATGCTGTCATCGTCAACGCCGGTCTGAAATCCGAAGGTGTGGTGCCCATTATCCAGTTCAGAAACCTGAGGGGGGAACTGGAAGTAGCCGTCGGTGACGAAGTGCAGGTTGCATTGGAAGCAGTGGAAGACGGCTTTGGTGAAACCCGCCTGTCGCGTGACAAGGCCAAACGTTCCATGGTTTGGGACAAGCTGGAAGAAGCATTTGAGGGTGATGCCACTATCGAAGGCAAGATCAGCGGCAAAGTCAAAGGTGGCTTTACCGTCGACATAGAAGACATCCGCGCCTTCCTGCCTGGCTCCCTGGTTGATGTGCGTCCCGTACGTGACCCAACCTACCTTGAAGGCAAGGATCTGGAATTCAAGATCATCAAGCTGGATCGCAAGCGCAACAACATTGTTGTTTCTCGCCGTGCTGTGGTCGAGAAAGAATTCAGTGCCGAACGTGAAGCCTTGCTGGACCGCCTCGAAGAAGGGGTGATCGTCAAGGGTGTGGTCAAGAACCTGACCGATTACGGCGCGTTTCTTGATCTTGGTGGTATCGACGGTCTGCTCCACATCACTGACATGGCCTGGAAGCGTGTACGTCACCCCAGCGAAGTGGTCAATGTGGCCGATGAACTGGAAGTACGAGTGTTGCGTTTTGACCGCGAGCGGAACCGGGTGTCCCTGGGTCTGAAACAGTTGGGCGATGATCCCTGGTCAGATCTGGCGCGGCGTTATCCGGTAGGTGCGCGCCTTTTCGGAGCAGTTTCCAACATCACCGACTACGGTTGCTTTGTTGAGATTGAAGACGGTGTGGAAGGCCTGGTGCATGTTTCAGAAATGGATTGGACCAACAAGAATGTCAATCCCGCCAAAGTGGTGCACACGGGTACTGAAGTTGAAGTCATGGTATTGGATATCGATGAAGAGCGACGTCGCATTTCACTCGGTATGAAGCAGTGCATGGCCAATCCATGGGAGTCGTTTGCAGCCACCCATAACAAGGGTGACAAGGTTTCAGGTGCCATCAAGTCAATTACTGACTTCGGCATCTTTATTGGCCTCGACGGCGGCATTGATGGCCTTGTTCATCTTTCTGATATTTCCTGGCATGACGTAGGCGAAGAAGCCGTTCGTAACTTCCGCAAAGGTGAGGAAATTGAAGCAGTCGTATTGGCTGTTGATCCGGAACGCGAGCGCATTTCTCTGGGTATCAAGCAAATGGACCAGGATCCTTTCGCCACTTTCATGGCAGAGCATCCTCGTGGTTCCCTCGTGACTGGCAAAGTGAAGGAAGTCGATGCTAAAGGAGCGGTGATCGACCTGGGTGATGGCGTCGATGGCTATCTGCGCGCCTCCGAAATCCGTAAAGAACGGGTTGAAGATGCCAGCAAAGAGTTTGCCGTTGGCGATGAAGTGGAAGCCAAGTTCATCAGCATCGATCGCAAAAGCCGCACTTTGAGCTTGTCTATCCGTGCCAAGGATGATGCTGAACTGGCTGAAGCGCTGGAAGAATATCAATCCAGCAATGCGGCCAGCGGGACGACTTCTCTGGGCGATCTGCTCAAGGAACAGCTTGACCAGGATCAGGATCAAACCTGATTGAGGCGGGAGCCGGCCATAACACCGGCTCCCGTTTTGTTATGTTACTGTGGCAAACAAAAGAAAACTGATGGTACAAATTTCAGGGACAAGGGAATCCATACATGACCAAATCAGAACTGATCGACAAGCTTTCTTCACATCAGAGACACCTCGCCCATCTCGATATTGAGCTCGCTGTCAAATCCATACTTGAGCAGATGAGTGCCGCTTTATCCGGCGGAGACCGTATTGAAATTCGTGGCTTCGGCAGTTTTTCCCTGCATTTTCGTGCTCCGCGCATGGGCAGGAACCCTAAAACCGGTGATGCTGTTGCCTTGCCCGGAAAACATGTTCCCCATTTCAAGCCAGGAAAAATGTTGCGCGAGCGCGTCGATCTGAATGTTCAGCCGGAGACCGATTGATCCGTATCCGGGATGTCATATTCCGTTCTAATTTTGCAGCCTGGTAGACAGGTTTCGCCACCCGGACCTGGCGTAACATAAGTGCCCGAAATGGGGTCTGGAGTGAATTGTGTACCGAATAGGATTTATATTTGTCATGGTGCTGGCCATTGCTGCAGGCGTGGTGGCTGGAGTTCTGAATCCCCAAATAGTTAACGTTGATTTGTTGTGGGTGCAGCTTTCCTGGCCACTCGGGCTCACCCTGATTTGCGTTCTGGTGCTGGGCGTCTTGCTCGGACTGTTACTGATTAGTGTCTTCATTGTGTGGCCCTTGCAAATCAGACTGCGCAAGGCTGAAAACCTTGCCAGTAAAAACGTCCTCCCACCCAACCTACCGGACAGGCAGGATGCTTGAGTATCTCGGTTGGGTTCTTGTTCCGGGGTCGGTGTATTTAGGCTGGTGGTCTGCAAAAAACTATGATCGTGCCCTGACCCGGAAGAAAAATCGAAACTTTAACGATCAGTACTTCCAGGGTCTCAATTACCTGCTTAACGAACAACCAGACAAAGCCATCCAGGTTTTTCTCGAATTGGCCGAAGTAAACCAGGATACCGTTGAAACCCATCTGGCACTGGGAAACCTGTTCCGGCGTCGAGGCGAAGTCGATCGTGCCATTCGTTTTCATCAGAATATCATTGCCAAATCAGATTTGCGTCCCGAGCAACGCACCCAGGCCTTGTTGGAGCTGGGTGAGGACTACATGCGTGCTGGCTTGCTGGATCGCGCAGAGCTCCTGTTTTCCGAATTGATAGGGAGCGACGCGCAAACGCCCCTTGCTCTGCAGAACCTGCTGGATATTTACCAACAGGAAAAGGATTGGCAAAAGGCTATAGTGCAGGCAGAGCGACTGGAGCAACTGGATGGTGCTCATTATGGCGGCATGATGGCTCAGTTCAGTTGTGAATTGGCAGAGGAGGCTTTGGCGCGGGGTGAGAACGAGTTAGCCAGAAAGTATCTGCGTCAGGCCAGGCGCCATGATCCGCAAAGCATACGCAGTCGCCTGATCCTGGCCCGAATTTGTGCAAACGAAAGCGATTTTGAGACCTCTTTATCGGCTTTTGAAGAAATCGCTGGGCTTAACCCACAGTACATCCCGGACCTGATCAAACCTTATGTGACAGTTGCCGAGCAGGCTGGTCAGTCAGTCCGAGCGCACGAAAATCTTCGAAAATGGGCTGAAAGCTACCAGGGCATCTCTTTGGTGTTGAAACTGACGGATTTGTTGACAACAGAGCAGGGAGCAGCCACGGCTGCGCAGTTCCTGGCGGACTCTCTTAACGCAAAACCTTCGGTCCGCGGTCTGGATCGACTTTTTGAACTGCGCGCCGCGGGTCATTTACCCGCTGACTCCAGTGACGACATACTCAAAGCCGTTTCCACCCGATTGCTGGCTCGCCAACCCAGTTACCGATGCTCACACTGCGGCTTCAGTGGGCAGACTCATCACTGGCAATGCCCAAGTTGTCGCCACTGGGATACAACCCAGATCATCCACGGCGTGCTCGGCGAATAGGCTAGTCGGGTTGTTCTTAACAGCCATGCCGTCATTCTGGACTTTTTTTTTCCTCGTGTTCGTAGCCGCTTTTGTGCTGACTGGGCTTACCACCTGGTTGGCCCGACAACAAGGCATGCTGGATATACCCGGTGAACGTCACAGTCATTCGTTAGCAACGCCCCGCGGGGGCGGCCTGGGGATTGTAATTGCTTTGCTTATAGCTGATTGGTTGGTCCTGCCTGGGCTAGAGTTACCGGGATTCTGGCTACACTGTCTGCTACCCGCCTTTTGTGGCCTGGCCATCGTCGGCTTGCTGGACGACCGGTTTTCGCTTTCAGTGGTGTCACGCTTACTGGTTCAGCTTGCAGCAACTTTATATTTGCTGGCGTGCGGCCAAAGCGAGGGATGGTCGGCTGAGGTTTGGCATTGGATAGCAATGGTTTTGGTGCTGATCTGGATGACCAATCTGTTCAACTTCATGGATGGCAGTAACGGTATGGCTGCAATGCAAACCATATTTGCGGGTTCGGTGCTTACGGTGCTATTTCTGCTGGCAGACGATCTGCCTGCCGCCCTGTTAGCAGCTGCCCTGGTTGCTTCGGCATTAGGATTTTTGCCCTGGAATCTGGGTAAAGCAAGAGTATTCATGGGAGATGTGGGGAGTTTATCCCTTGGCTTCCTGATTGCCGGATTGCTGTTTTATGGAGTAATTAAAGGGAATTTTTCAATTCCAGTAGCCGGTCTGGTCATGCTGGTGTTTTTCTGTGACAGCAGTTTGACCCTGTTGGCGAGGGTAATAAAGCGAGAGCGGTGGTATACTCCCCATAAACAACATATATACCAACGGCTGATAGCGCATGGCTGGTCACATAGCAAAGTCATGTGGCTTTATCAGTTGATCAATGTATTGCTGATTGTTCCGGTAATTGCAGTTGCAGTCAGTTTTCCGGAGCTGGCGAAAGTTGCACTAATT
>JBGTHE010000184.1:0-5792 GCA_041746335.1 Lysobacterales bacterium
GTATGCAGATTCTTTGACTCCTGGCCCTTCATCTTTCCCGCCAGATGATCCACCACATGCGACCGGGCGGATCGGTAGGCCGTGGCATCGATCTTTTTCCCATCGTGCATCTTGGCTTTGGGATGGCGTATCCACTGCCACAATTGTGCGCGTGAAATCTCCGCGGTTGCTGCGTCTTCCATCAGGTTGTCGATGGGTACGCAACCGTTACCACCGAGCCAGGCTGCGAGGTATAACAAGGCAATTCGAATATTCGAGCGGAAGCCCTCTTCAGTGATCGTGCCACTGACCGGCTTCAGCAGGTCGGGTGCAGTCACTTTCACGTCGTCACGCAAACGATCACGCTGGTTGGCGCTGGTCATGACGGCATCGAACTCTGCCCGCGCCAAGGACTCCAGGCCGGGATGAGCAACCCAGGTTCCATCGTGCCCTGCATTAGCTTCGCGTCTCTTGTCCGCCTTTACCTTGGCCATTGCTGCCTGGTTGGCAGCCTCATCGCCCTTGATGGGTATTTGCGCCGCCATGCCACCCATAGCCATGGCTCCGCGCCGGTGACAGGTTTTAATCAGTAACAAGGAATACGCATTGAGAAAACCCTTGTCCATTGTGATTTGTGAACGATCGGGCAGGAGGTAGTCGGGTTGATTACGCAAAGTTTTGATGTAGCTGAAAATATAATCCCAGCGGCCACAATTCAGCCCTTGAATGCGGCAGCGAAGTTCGTACAGGATTTCATCCATCTGAAAGGCGGCAGGCAGGGTCTCAATCAACACGGTCACTTTTGCCACGCCGTTATCCAGGCCAAGCTGCTCTTCCGACCAGCTGATGACATCATTCCACAAGCGTGCTTCGAGGTAATGCTCCATCTTGGGCAGATAGAAAAAGGGGTGTATGCCACGCCTGGCCAGAGCAGCGTGGTTGTGAAACAGGAACAGGCCGAAATCGAACAGGGAGCCGGGGATGGGGTGGTCACCAAGTAGCACATGCTTTTCGTCCAGATGCCAGCCACGTGGCCGCACCATCAGCAAGGCCGGTTTCTCATTCAAGCGGTAAACTTTGCCTTCGCCACCATCGAACTCGATGCTGCCATTGACGGCATCGCGGAGGTTGATCTGCCCTTCGATGCAATTTTCCCAGGTCGGTGCGTTGGCATCTTCAAAGTCCGCCATGAAAACCTGCGCGCCTGAATTGAGCGCGTTGATCACCATCTTGCGGCTGACCGGCCCGGTGATCTCAGTACGCCGGTCGAGCGCTTCTGGCGGCAGTTCTGCCACTTTCCAGTCGCCTTCACGCACGGCTTTGGTTTCCACCAGGAAATCCAGAGGCTGGCCGCGATCAATGGCCGACTGGCGGGTGCGCCGCTCCGCCAAAAGACGATTGCGTTCCGGGGTGAAACGAGCCGACATCTGCGCGAGGAATTCCTGCGCGGCTTTGCTCAGAATTTCCTCCTGACCAGCAACTTGGGCAGTGATGGTTAGATGTGGCGCAATGCCATCCTGATCGTGATGCTTGCTTGGACTCAAGTGATGGGGTCCTTTGGCTCTCAAAGTGAAGACGCTGTTATTGGTAAATGCTGGCCCGAAGGGATTTCACCCTAACCCATAACGCTACCGGCTGAACCCGGTACAGTCAACGACCGTTGTGGGTGAGGACATTCTCGGTTTTAGCAAGCTTTCTCGTGAGGATTGGTGACACCACTACCTGCCACAATTCCACCGAGCGGTGTAGGTATGTTTGCGAAAGTGTTTCACATTATTGTTTTTTTATCATTTTTGTATATAATAAGAAACACTATGCCAGCCAAAAACCCGGAAATACCAGCAAATACCGCCCAACAGTTGCGCGACATGGGTGGGCGCATTCGTGCTCAAAGGAAAAAACTGAAAATCAACGCCACAGTGGCGGCCGAGGCCGCTGGAATGTCACGCATTACCTGGTACCGGATCGAGAAAGGTGAGCCAGCAGTAACGATGGGTGGCTGGATCAATGCCGTGACGGTAGTCGGTCTGGCCCTGCTGATTCCGGAAGCTGAAACCAACAATGCTAACCGCCAGGGCTGGATTCCTGCACGCATTCGCCTGGCCGACTATCCCGAACTGGAAAAGCTCGCCTGGCATGTCAGCGATGCTCATGTGCTAAGCGCCCGCGAAGCGTTGGATATCTACGAGCGCAACCTGCGCCATCTGGACGCAGATGCACTGACCATTGAGGAAGCGCAGTTACTCGATGCATTGCGCGATGCGTTTGGCCATACCGCAACCGCACCCTGACCGGATGTTCACCCGTCTCCATCATCAGGCAATAGCCCAGGTATTGCATGCCCTGGACGGCGACGTGTTCAGACAGCATGGCTGCTTTTTCGGCGGCGGGACTGTCATTGCCATGCGCCATGGTGAATTTCGGGAATCCCTGGACATCGACTTCCTGGTTTCATCAAAATCGGGTTATCGTGATTTGCGCCAATTGGCCCGCCACGGGCTGAACACATTCTTCAGGGACAACACTCTGCCGTTTTCGCAAATCAGGGGTGTTCGTATCGACCAATATGGCATCAGGTCCATGCTGGAAGTGGTGGGCAAGAGAATCAAGTTCGAAATTGTCCAGGAAGGTCGGGTTGAGCTGGATGCTCCCGGACCGGAGGACACGATCTGTGGGATTGACACCCTGACGCCTTTGGACATGGCAACCAGCAAACTGCTGGCCAACGCCGATCGCTGGAACGACGACGGGGCCTTTAACCGGGAGTTGATTGATCTGGCAATGATGAAACCAGCAAGAAATCTACTGGAAGCTGCAGTCAGCAAAGCTCAGGCAGCCTACGGCAGTGCAATTCTGGATGACCTTGCCAAGGCCATTGACCGGATGGAAAACCGCAGCAATTGGATGGAACGCTGCATGAATACCATGGCGATGGACATGCCCAAAGCTGTCTTGTGGAAACACATTCGTCAGCTGAAGAAAGTTCTTTAAGGAACCACTTGTCTAGCCGTTAAAAATTCAGAACCCTTTTTCTGAAAATGGGTTAGCCCCGTTTTTGCTTTGGGCCCAATTATTTGGACAGGTTTGCAATTCTGGCATTCCTGTGGCGGTTGTCGGGATTCAAGCACGCAAGCACTGCGGATCTAAAACGATTGCTTTAAGCTTCGCTCATGAAAAAAATTACAACCGTGATTTACCTCTGCTGGCTGTCTCTCACGCTGTTCTCCCCGGCTGCAAAAGCCGAACTGGTCGAAGACGCAGCAAAAGTCTGTGACTTTTGCGAGGACTGGAATAAGTCCCAGGCGCCTTTCAAAGTTTTTGGCAATACCTGGTATGTGGGCACCCAGGGGCTGGCTTCCATTCTGATAGTCACCGATGCGGGCCTGATCCTGATCGACGGAGCTTTGAGCCAATCAGCGCATCTGATCGAAGCCAACATCCGCCGGGCTGGTTTTGATCCACTTGATATCAAATACATCCTCAACAGCCATGCGCACTTTGATCATGCGGGGGGCCTTGCGGCCTTGCAGCGCCTTAGCGGCGCGCAGGTCCTTGCCAGCGCGGGTAGCCTTGAAGTGCTCCAAAGCGGAGAGCTTTCTGCCTACGATCCGCAATACGGTTTTGGTGTAGAAGCCAATCGTTTTCCAGCAGCTCAGAATGTGGAATTGATAGCAGACCAGGAAACCTTCACCCTCGGCAACACCACGCTTACCGCTCATTACACTCCGGGCCATACCCCCGGTGGCACCAGCTGGACCTGGCAAAGCTGCGAAGCGTCCCAATGCCTCAACATGGTTTATGCCGATAGCCTCAGCCCCGTGTCCGCGGAGGGATTCCGCTTTTCTGGCCCTGATGATTCACCCAACAACGCCGAGCAAATCAGCAACAGCGCCGACCTGATCCGGCAGCTTCCCTGTAATGTTTTGCTGGCCCCTCACCCCTTCCTGATCAGAATGGAAGAGAAACTCGCAGCGCGTGAGGCCGGCACTGCAACCAATCCGTTTATCGAGCCCGGTGCCTGTGGGGCTTATGCGGACCATTTTGATCAATGGCTGGCTAGGCGGGTGGCTGAGGAGGCAGCAAATGACCCCGAATAAGAATTCGAAATAAAGGTCGGAGTCAGGCGCGAAGGGCTGGGTCCGGCCTCATTCAGGCTGATCTGGCTATTTATCGGCCTTGCACTGTCAGTTTTCACAGTTCAGACGCGCGGTTAATCGTTGCAGCATTGCCTTGCGCCAGGGGGCCTTCGCCAACCGATAAAACAAGGCAAGGATGCGCATCGGCCGAAACAATCTCATGAACGCGATGTAGTCATGAGCCAGTCTGATCAAGGGAATGATAAACATGGATATAAAGCCGCTACTGCGCGAGCTGGTTCAACGCGGAGGTTCTGACCTCTACATCACCCGTAACAGTCCTCCGCTGGTTCGAGCCGAAGGCGTCAACCTGGCCGTCAGGGACGCAAACTTTACCGCTGAGGACACCCGGGCATTGGCCGACTCGCTGATGAACGAGGCCGAGAAAGCCAACTTTGCCGATTTCATGGAAATGAATCTGGCCATTGAAGTAGAGGACATAGGCCGTTTCCGCGTCAACATTCACCGCCAGCGTGACAGTGTGGGTATTGTGATTCGCCACATCAAAACCAGCATACCCACGCTCGACGAGTTGCGACTGCCCAAGGACCTGAAAGAGATCGTTTTGCGCAAGCGCGGTCTGGTGCTGGTCACCGGTGCCACCGGCTCAGGCAAATCGACTTCGCTGGCCGCCATGCTGGACTATCGCAATGAGTACAGCACCGGGCATGTGGTAACGGTTGAAGATCCCATCGAATTCATTCATCCCAACAAGAAATGCATATTCACCCAGCGCGAAGTCGGCATGGACACGCTGTCGTTCAATCATGCCCTCAAGAACACGCTGCGGCAGGCTCCTGACGTGATTCTGATTGGTGAAATCCGGGACCGTGAGACCATGGAAGCGGCCATCACTTTTGCCGATACCGGTCATTTATGCCTCGGAACCCTGCATTCAAGCAATGCCTACCAGACCATACACCGCGTGCTGAATTTTTTCCCCGGCGAACAGCACAATGATATTTGCCTGCAGCTGTCCATGAACCTGCGTGCCATCATCTCGCAACGCCTGATACCCGCTCTGAATGGCAAGCGCGCAGCAGCGTTGGAAATCATGAGAGATACTGCCTACGTAAAAGAACTGATTCGTAGTGGGCAGGTAGACAACATCCGTGAAGGGATGCTGCGCGGCGCCACCGGCGGCTGCATAACTTTTGACCAGTCTTTGCTGCAACTCTATGCCACCGGACGCATCAGCATGGATGAGGCCATGACCAACGCGGATTATCCGAATGACCTCCGGTTACAACTGCTGCAAACCACGCCAGCTGCTAACCAGACTGATGGACCGTCCGTTGCTCCACTTGAATCTCAACCGCGCAAGCCGGAGTTAACGTCAGTGCTCAGTGAACTGTCGCTAGCCCCAGCCTGGACCGAAGGGGAAGCCTTAAAAACAGCCTGATTCAGGTGTGAATAAAATTGTGGCAAGGGCTCTGACTTTAATCACCTTTTTGAACCAGCCCCGCCATTGCTTATCCAACCAGGTATTCACGGCTAATAGCTCGACGCATCAACCAGGCCAGGAAGACAAAGATGATGGCCCAGCAATAAGCGAACAAAGCCTCGCCACTGAACCAGTCAAAGCGAAACGCCTGGTCGCCGGCAGACAAGGCCTGCTGGTAGGGCAGAACATAGAAACGCAACGTTCCCAGGGTCATGATTACGCCAAACACACCC
>JBGTHE010000185.1:0-2656 GCA_041746335.1 Lysobacterales bacterium
ATACCTCCAGCCAGTGCATTGGCGTTGCCCACGCCCTGAGTCATGATGGCGGAAAACACCTTGATCATACCGATCACGGTACCCAGAAGGCCCAGCAAAGGGCTGATACCGGCAATCGTACCCAGGGTATTCAGGAAACGCCCCAGCTCATGCAAGACGTGACGGCCGGTATCTTCCACGGATTCCTTGATCAACTCACGCGGCCGATGGCGGTTGGCCAGTGCAGCTGCCAGCACGCGACCCAGTGCAGAAGAATTGCGCAGCTGGTCGATGTGCCGCTTGTCCAGTTCATGCCGGGCTGCCCATTCTTCCACCTGGTCTCCCACTCCAGAGGGAATGACGTTGCGTCGGCGTAATGCCCAGAATCGCTCAGAGATGATGGCCACTGAGAGTATGGAACAGAAAATGATGGGAACCATCAGCCAGCCACCGGCGTAGATGATCTCTAGCACGCGCTTCACTCCTTTGATTATTTGGGCTACGCGAATAATACATGGCGTATCCGGTGCTGGCCATTGATGTCAGGGGCAATCGGGCCCGGCTGGCCAACGCCAGGGTGCTTTGCGTTCGCGCCGGGCGCTGCTGAGCTGCAACGGTCCCCCCTGCTCGGCTTCCAGCCGGATGGCGCCACATTGATCGGTAGAAATCAGCCGAATCCCGGCAGCAGAGTAGCGTTGCTTGACGTCCTCGCGCGGAAATCCAAAGCGATTACCGATACCGGCAGTGGCAATGGCCAGTTCGGGCTGCGTGGTGTGAAGCAATTCAGGGTCGGAAGAGGAGCGGCTGCCGTGATGCGGAACCAGCAAAATGCGGTAGACCCCGAGCTCGCGGCTCAATAAACGACGCTCGACTTTCGTGGAAATATCACCAGTAAGCAGCAGTTTGAACTGACCGGCATTGATATCCAGCACGCAGGATGAATCATTGCCTTTATAGGGTAGATAGGGCGAAGGATGGAGCACTTCAAAGTGGCTGTCCTGCCACGTCCAGGCAAGCGTGTCATCACAAGGCAAGGTGCCACTTTCCGGCTGTGAAAGACTGGCGTAGATCGGGACGTCCGGATAGCGGTACTGCAGGCTGGCAAGCCCACCTGCATGATCCAGGTCACCATGACTGATGATGATACGGTCGGGTTGCGCAAAGCCGCTGGCCACCACCGCAGGGTATATCACTGAGCCAAACAGATCGCCGCCATCGCCATCGCCGGGACCACTGTCGTACAGCAATAACTTTGAGCCGGTCTGCAATAACAGTGCAGTGCCCTGCCCCACGTCCAGGACTTCCATTCGCAGTTTCTGGGCGGCCGCCGGCTGAGCGGGCAGCAGTAAGGGCAACATCAGCAGCACCGCCGGTGCCTGCAGGCGCAGACCGCGTGGCATCAACAATAGTCCGCCGGCCAGAACTGCCATCAGCAGGCTGAACCAGCCCGGCTGTAACACAGTGCTGTAGTTTCGCACTGCGTTCGCCAGTGCGTGCAGCAACAACATCAGCCAATCGGAAGCGTGCCCCGCCACATTAATTAACCCGCTGAACGCAGGGTCATTGAGGGGCCAGACCACGAGCGCCAGCAACACCAAAGGCACGACAATAAAACTCACCCAGGGAATGGCCACCAGGTTGGCCAGCAATCCGGATGGGCTGGAGAGCTGGAACCACCAGGCGGAAAACGGAAAGCAAAAACACATAACCGCTACCTGCGCCTGCAAGGTTCGACTGATGGCACTGTGGCTGCTGCCGCGACGGGGCACAAACCAGAACAATAATCCAGCCACTGCGACAAAGGACATCCAGGCACCCGCCTGAAGCGGCGCCATCGGTTCGATCATCATAACGATGGCCAGGGCAACTAACAGGGAATGCATCGGCCGGATAACGCGTCTGGCCAATACCAGGCAGAGAACCACGGATAACATGACCAACGCCCGCACGGTAGCCGTGGAAAATCCGGCCAGGCCAGCATAAACCGCAGCCATAAACCAGCCGAACAGGAGACAGTGCATGTGGCTGTTCTGCAGGCGCTGACTGAAGGGCAGCAGCAACAAGCGGGCAAACCAGAAAGCAAAGAGATAAGCCAGGCCCACATGCAAACCGGAAATGGCCAACAAGTGTGCCGTGCCGGTGGTGGCCAGCGTGTTGCGTTGTTCGCGATCCATACCACTGCGATCGCCCACTGCCAGGGCTCGCAGCATGCTGAGGCTGGTCGCTTCGCTGTGAACGGAAGCAATTGCCTCGCTCAGCCGCTGCCGCAATTTGTCCAATGATCCGGACCAGGAGTTTTCTTCAAGCAGCTCGCCTTTCTTGACGGTAGCTTGTCCACCCAGACCCTCCGCAAACAACCAGCGTTCTCTGTCCATACCCTGGAAGTTCACCAGTCCCCAGGGAGGTTTGACCTTCAACTGCAGTAGCCAGATCTGGCCGGGACGTAATTTCGGTGCATCACGGTACCAATTCACCAGAAGTTCAGTCGGCAAGTCGGCTCGCCCGGAAGGGTTCGCTGGATTCGTTACGCTTGATGAATCTGGGCTCTCTGCTGCTGTTCGGGCGTTCACCGAAGTTTCTTCGCTGGGCTGATCCAAACCAACAGAATCCCCCTCAGAGAAATCATCAGAAGGACGGAACCGAAAGCGGGTGTAGTCGCCAAAATCTTCAGGCAGCA
>JBGTHE010000186.1:0-3785 GCA_041746335.1 Lysobacterales bacterium
TATTGGGAAGATGACGACGATTTTGATTTGCACGGTCATGTCAGGCGCGTTGCTTTGCCTGGTGCTGCGGACCAGGACGAGCTGGAAGAATACGTCAGTGATCTGGCTAGCACTGCATTGGATCAATCCCGGCCGCTATGGCAATTTCATTTTGTCGAAAACTTTATTGACGGACCCGTTGTGGTTACCCGGATACACCACTGCTATGCCGATGGAATTGCCTTGGTTCAGGTCTTACTCAGTCTTGCAGACACCCAGCCCGGGACTGCACCCACCCACAGCAGTGGCAAAAAATGGAAGAAACAGAAAGCAGGCGAATCCAATGTATTTCAACGATTGTTGGAACCCGCGAAAGGCGGGGTGGATTTCGCCATCAATAAATCCCAACAACTGCTGGAAGAAGCCATACAGATATTGCATCAACCTGATAAAGCCGGCGAGTACCTGACCGTGGCGGGAGAACTGCTGCGGGAATTATCGCAGGCTCTGCTGTTGTCCAATGATCCGCCGAGCCGATTCAAAGGCAAGTTGGGTGTGCGCAAACGAGTGGCATGGGCGGATCCCATTCCGCTGGACGATGTGAAAGCACTGTGCAGGGCGCTCGGATGCACCGTCAATGATGTACTGATTGCGGCTGTAAGTGGTGCATTGCGAGCCTATCTGCTTGAACTGGAGCAGGGTACGGATCAATTACCGGAAATCCGCGCCACCGTGCCTGTAAACCTGCGCCCTCTGGAGCACTCGAGAGACCTGGGTAATCATTTTGGCCTGGTTTTTCTGGCGCTGCCGCTCAATGAAGCAAACCCTTTGGAGCGGGTTTATCGTGTGCACGAACGCATGAACGAACTTAAGGCCAGTCGTCAGGCCACAGTCGCGTTTGGTTTATTGGCTGCGTTGGGAATGGGGCCTCAGGCCGTTCAGAAACCCGCACTGGACCAGTTAAGCGAGAAGGCGACCAAGGTTTTGACCAACGTCCCTGGTCCGCAGCAGCAACTTTATCTTGCTGGTGGGGAAATTAGAGACATGATGTTCTGGGTTCCGCAATCCGGAACCATAGGAATGGGAGTAAGTATTCTCAGCTATAACGGCCAGGTGTTTTTTGGCCTGATGACGGACAGGCGCCTGGTCAATGACCCGGCAAAAATCATTGATCGATTCAGCGTTGAACTCGAGAAGCTTCTGCACCTGGCCATGATGCTACCGTTGGGCGAACGTCCTTGCAGAACTATGGCTGAAGATCTGCTGGCACTGGGTATGTCAGGGATGTCGGAACCAGTGACCGGCAGACAGGGCTGATCAGTTGTCTCTCATAGTGTGATCGGCCTCAGCGTTCCTGATTGCGCCAGCGTTTTACCAGTTCCTCAACACTGATTTCAGCAGGGCCATGATGCCATTGTCCGGCATAGTCGATGTCACTGGAGTTGGGGGGTGGATCGGGCTTATAAATCTGCACCCTGATAGGCATGGGGACAGATTCTCCTACCACAATAGCCTCACCCTGAGCCAGTGTAGACAGGGCATCCAGCATACCTTTAGCCGCGTCCGGAACCAGCTGACGAACGTATTCCTGATCATCCGGGTTGGAAATACGCAAACAGACAAAACTGTTGCATTGCGCCAGAACGGTTTCTGACAACTCGTGCGGTCGTTGGCTGACGACGCACAAGCCTACTCCGTATTTACGCCCGGTTTTGGCTATGCGCTCCATGGCCCGACGGGTTTGCTTGTGCTCATCGGAGTCGCTGCGCGTGATATAGGAATGCGCTTCTTCGCAAATCAGGAAGATGGGAAACTCACGACAGCGTGGATTCCAATAATTGAACTCAAACGCCAGGCGGCCAATCTGTGAGGTGACCGTGGCGTGAATGTCATAAGGGACAGCGCTGAGGTCCAGGACTGTGACTTTGGCCCGTGGCTCACCCAAGCCGACAAAATCTCTGAGCAAATCAGGCAGGTTTTTTGATGAAGTCCGTTTGGAAGGCTTCAGCAGAAAGTTGTAACGGGTATCGTTCATACGGCTCTGCAATTTCACCAGCAATTGGTCAAACTTTCCAAAAAGGGCCGTCTTGCCTTTACCAAAGCTGCTGGTGGCTTCATTGGCGACGCTGAAGCGTTTGACCAGGTCATCCAGTGAAAAATATATCGGAGTATCTACTGTGATGTGAACAGTATTCATCTCCGGATTGGCTTCCCGTTTCAGTTCCAGAACCGTGCTGCGCAAGAAGGCGATTTGCACGGGTGCGTCTTCGTCATCATGGTCTATCAGCAATTCGACCAGGTCTGAAAACGTCAAAAGCCAGTAGGGCATTTCCAGTTCATCTGCATCAATACTGCGGGTCATGTCTTTGGGAAATGCTGAATGCGAACGCAAATCCCATTTCTTCAGTCCGTATTCTCCGGCCAGGTCCAGCAGAATAATGTGCGCATTGGGCATGGCTCTCAGCGCTGATTGAATCAGGCTGGTAACCGTCCAGGATTTACCCGAACCGGACTGGCCCAAAATGGCCACATGGCGTCCAAAAAAGGACGAGGGATCGACAAAGGCCTCAATCGCTTCAAAAGAACTCAACTTGCCAATCTTGAAATCAGCTTCAGCGTAACCTGAAAACAATCCACCCAGAGCTTCGGCAGTTACGACGTGTACTTCTGCACCAGTTGTGGGGTAGTGAGCGATACCGCGATAGAAATCACCTTGCTGGTTCAGTTCGCCGACGGGATTCATTCTGATCATGCGCACCAGTTCGCCGGCCGAACCACGCTGCTGCCACATGCTCTCTACTAGGGTCAGTACCTGGTAACCGGACTGCGATACCTGCATATAGGTACCGACCTGGCCTACTTTTATTCGATCGTTGCCGAGGACGACTTCCGGTTTAAAGCCCTCGTCATCACCGATGAGTTGGGCCACGAAGTCAGCGCCCGTGACTTCAATAATGTGGCCAACCAGGCTATGTTTATCACTTCTGATTTCCATCGCGATTTCCCTGGAGCTTGAGGGGCATACAGGTAAGGCCTCATCTGCGCTCCTCTTCAGATTCGTCCTTGAGTGCGTATCCTACATTGAACTTGCGTATTCCGAAAGCAATCAGTGTGTTGCGGCCTGTTTGTACAAAAGACATGAATTACCCTCGCGTGGCTCCCAACTTCTATGCAGTAGCTTTACTCCAGTTCAGCCTCAGCCGCCGCTATATCGAGTTTTTCCATGGCGTCCCTGGGCACCATTTCTGCGGCCTTGTTGTAGAGTTCTGTCACTTGGTCCAGACGTTTGTCGCCAAACAGCAGATAGAGACCGTTGCCGAACTCTATATGCGCTATCGGGGAATCGGGGTTCACCTCAAGGGCTATTTCAAAGTGATTCAAGGCTTCTTTTTCGCTTGCTCCATAGGTGACCGAACCCAGCATCTTGCCGACCTTGTCGATAATTTCGGAGTGATACAGTCCCATGGCGATATGGGCATCAGCGTGGGCGGGTTGCAATTCCAGGGTTTTACGAAGGCTTTGCGCTATTTTGCTGCCCACCCCCTGTTTTAGTGCCTTGACCACTGAAATACTCTGGCTGTATCGCCCGAGGTTGAAGGCGTGAAAATAATGCGCGTTGGCATTATCTGGCTCTGACTTGATGGCACGCTCAGCGCGATCAATGGCAGATTTGAAACACTCGATCTGGCTTTTCTGCTCATTTTCGAGATAAGTGGCATAGATACCTGTGGCTTTATTGGCCACTGCATGGGCCTGCAAACCAATTTTGTCAGCCAGCTTTACCGCACCCTGAAAGTCGCCGCAGT
>JBGTHE010000187.1:0-4383 GCA_041746335.1 Lysobacterales bacterium
ATGGCCGCGAAATATAACGACATTGACCTAATCAAATGTCTTCAGGATTGGTATTTGTCGAATTGCAACGATGACTGGGAACACACCTATGGAATATTTATCGAAAATATTGACAACCCTGGTTGGTCCCTAAAGGTCCAATTGGAGGATACCAATTTGTCCGGGGTGGCTTTTCCGAAGATACAGCTTGAAAGGGAACTCAAGAGTGATTGGATTTTTTGTGAGGTTGTTAACGATGTGTTCCAAGGCTTTGGAGGGCCAGAAAACCTGGGAGAATTAATCAGTTTGTTTTTGAGTTGGGCAAATGAAAATGTTTAACCAACTGCCGAGCACCTTTGGTGCTCGTTCCTGAATTTACCTGGCACCTCTCTGGGAAGAGAGAGGGTGTCAGGTTCGATGAAGGTCTCTAGCAGGTACAAGTTTTTGTGTTTGTGACAATGCCGAGTGCACTCACCTGGTCCATATGAACGAGTTCAACTGAGTTCAGGTGCTCGTGCTGGGTGAATCCACGTGTGGTCTGTTCGGGGCCATTCAACAATCCGCCACTGCTGGTCAGATCAGGATTACGCGGCTTACCAAAGGCATCAAACTGTCTGCCGGTTCCACCGATTACAATACCGTCTGCGTAATCGCAACAACGGAGTTGAGACGGTCCTGGTGCAGAAGGTCTTATTGCCCATTTTTTGGAGTGACTACTCAACTTTTTTAGTTGCAGCCATAATGGGGCCGTCGCTTGATTCCATTAACTCGCAGATCACCAAGTCTCCCGGTCCGAATTGCCACAACTCAATTTCACGATTGTATGGTTGGTCAAGAATGCGGAACAAACTCTTCTTGATCCTTTCCGCCTTAACTGGTCTCCATACATCAACGCCTTCATCAATTAATGCAACATATATCTCGCTCACCTGAGTCACGGCAAATCTCCACTTCTTGGGCCAAATCGGAATCCAGGCCCACCCACTTGAATAACTTCATTTGTGACATCGTCTACCACTACTGATTTTCCGTTCTTGGGGTGCACGTACCGCGTAGCTGGATTTCCGTTAGCTTTGTTTTTCGCTTTGATTCTATTGCCTGACTTCATTGCCTTGGTGATACTTTCTTGGGTCCATCCTCGAGGTCCCATTTGTTTGGCAATTTTTGATCCGATTATGACACTGCTGGCTGCTGTGCTTGGTGCAAGAAAATACAATAATGCTGCTCCACCAACTGCGCCAAAACCAGCTCCTACAGCTTGAAACTTATAAAAATCATTTAGCTGATTTTCGGTAATCTGCCCCGCCGCGAAATCCCGCTGCATGATTTCTTGCTGCATCGTTCCGATGGATTCATAGGCTAGCTGACTCGCATTGTCTGAACCATACATCCGTGGGGTGCCTGCTACTAACTGATCAAAATACCCTTGCTGTTCCTGCTCGCTAAGGGCTGTAAATGTCCCTGAACTGACGACGCGTTTGTTGGTCTTTTCGCTCTTTCCGCTTTCCGATGGAGAGCCAGTCTCGTTAGCGTTGCCTGAGCCAGCTATCGTCGATGTACCGTTTGAGCCGTTACTAAGGACATACGTGTGATTCTGACCGCCCGTTTGGGTTCGAATCACAGTGGCGTCTCCCGTGCCGCTGGCTGTGTACGTGGTGTTAAAGGTACCCGATCTATTGGACGTCTTATTTACGCTACGCGTATCGCCTTGTCCTTCCCAAGTTGCACCGCCAACGTCCACACCACAATCACCCGAGGCGCCATCCGAACTTGAGCAAGCAACAAAGCCACTCGGGTCCGTTCCGCTGAGCGGGTTATTCATGATGTAGCTATACGGATTAAGGCTCTGGCTATTCGCCGGAAACTGAATGATCGGATCCACACTCAGGAACCTGCCCAGGTTGTAGTCATACGCTCGCCCGTTCATATGAACTCAGCGAGCTGTTAGGTCTCTTGGTCTAAAGCAACTGGAGCGCTACACAACCATTAAGGTGTTAAAGAATTCAAACGCCATATCCACAGCGCGGGTCGTTTCGATCCCTGTCGGCAATTCTGGCCCACTTGAAGCCTGAAGGCAAAGCCGCTTTCAGTCGTTTGTCTAAGGCCCTTCAACCTCGGAGACATCCAATGTGGAACATCATAAAACGTTTGAAACTGAGCCAGTGCGTGGGGCTTTATCTGGACCACTGCATGGCGATGGGCCAGAGTCCACGTACCCTGGAAAGCAAGCATTCCTCCACTAAGCTGTTCCTCAACTGGTGTAACTCGGAAACTCTCAGCTATGCGCATAAGGTAAAGCCTGAGAATTTGGAACAGTATCGCCAGCATTTATGTCGCTATCGACAGACCTACAGTAAGCAACCTCTTGATTTAGCTACGCAGCGGAATCGGCTCACAGCCATCAAAGTGCTTTTCAGGTTCTTGAAACGGCACCGCTTGATTACCAGTGATCCGGCTGCGAATTTTGACTTGCCCAAAATACCGCAGCGAATGCCAAGTGGAATGTTCAGCATCAGCGAAATAGAAGCGGTGTTTGATCAGGCCGAAGTTTCTGATCCGCGGGGCTTGCGAGACAGGGCCATCCTTGAAACGTTTTACGCCACTGGAATCCGGCGAATGGAACTCGCAAACTTGAACATTAATGACCTGGATGTGAGGCAGCATTTGCTGACCATTTGCAAGGGCAAGGGTGGGAAAGACCGGCGCGTTCCCATTGCAGCCAGAGCATGTCGCTGCATTGAGAGGTATTTGCTACAAACCAGACCTGATCTACAGCAACCTCGTTCTGAAAGAACACTATTTCTCGATGAGGCTGGGCTGAGATTCAGAGGCCATCAGCTCTCTCGCATTGTATCGAAGTATATTGGGCTTGCTGGTCTGAAAAGGCGCGGCGCCTGCAGTCTGTTCCGCCACACCGCGGCGACACTGATGCATGCGAATGGCGCGGACCTTCGCTATGTGCAAGAACTGCTGGGGCACGCCAGCATTTCCACCACCCAAATCTACACGCATGTCACCATCAGCCGATTGCGGGAGGTTTATGCAAGAACTCACCCGGCTGCAGCAGTTTAATTCCCATGCCATGTTAATTAGGTAACCTGATTCGATTGCCAGTCCATGGATTTTGTCACTCATCGTGCACCCATCGTGGATGCACTCATCCCTCATCGTGGATCATCGTGGACACCCACTCGTTTGTGATAAGAAGTTTTCCCTGAAGGGGCACCCCTCAGACCAGCGGATCAAATCAGAGGCAAGTTGGCGAAAAAGCTCGGTAGGTGAGAATAGCGTTATGCGCAGAAGTAGGACTCGTTGCCCTTGGCAAAGTACTTCAGTAAACGTTTACCAGGTACAGATTAGTCCGCAATGAGAAGAGTCTTACGATCCGTCATACCTTGAAGGAATTTCAGCCCGAATGACTGAGCCAGTTTGAGCAGCGCAGCAGCAGGCCCGAGTGCATTGGGAAGCTTGTCGGGTTTTGTCCGCAGGTAGGCTACGAACTGATGGGAATCGACGTTCAATCGTTGCAGTATCGGCGGAGTGGTTAATGAGATTGCACCCTTCTTGTTGGGGAGCACCGTCCGCCCGCTCCAGTCGACCAGCTCCAGATAGCTTTTGGCATCAAAGGGAATGGCCGCTCTATCCCGTGACTCATCCGAGAACGGCATCAATCCGTGCTCTTCAGGCTGGGTAATACGCCGTTGAATGGCGGTGTAGTCGGATGACTCAGGTTTATGGGCAATCCCGGCCCGAATCGGGTTGAGATCCACATAGGTCATGCATTGCAGAAGCGCGATCTCGTCCAGCAATGCCTGGGATTTGAAGCGCCCTTCCCAGAACCGGCCGGTGCAGCCGTCTTCCGCATTGGCTAGGCGGGCGATGGGTTCATTCAGGCAGCGCATGAACCAGGAAATGTCGGCCAGTCTTGTCTGGATGACGGCAAACCATTGATCAAGCCGATGCTGCTCTGCGGGTCCCAAACAGCCCCCGTCGAGCCAGTTCCGTGCAGCGGGTGGCCCGGAGAAGAGCTTCAGCCAGCGCAAGGCCACTTCCCGTGAGGAGAGTTGTGCCGCTTTTGCCGCATCCACCCGCAGTACCACGTGATAATGATTGCTCATCACCGCAAAAGCACAGACATCGATGGCGAAAACAGATGACAGCAGTAGGATACGATCCACAATCCATTGACGGCGGTGCTCGAAGCTGTAGCCCGACTGCTTGTCAACGCCACACAGAAACGCTCTGCGCACACAGCGACTGATGCAATGGTAATAGGGGGTGTCGCTCAGAGAAACCAAGCGTTTCCGGGGTTTGGGCATGCAGCCAGAATGGCACACCAAGCCGTTGGCAGCATCGGAAAAGCACCCGATTCGGTGTAGGATTATTTAGAGTGTGGGTGTCCAC
>JBGTHE010000188.1:0-4247 GCA_041746335.1 Lysobacterales bacterium
GCGCTTTGGTCGTTTAGCTTGACCTCCGGGCCACTTAGACCAAAGCGGCGACAGGTCGCCGCACTCCAAATTTGCACGGAATAGCTGACATAGTTTGTCCCGTTTAATGCGCCGACCAGTCGCCGCACTCCAAGGGCTCCGCACATTGTGAATGCGTTTCGCCTTAATCTCACATACAATGGCGCCAGATACGAAAGCAGTCTGGAGGACAAAACACCATATTAGAGGTCGCCAAGCTGCAATGCGTCCGCGGAGACCGCCGACTCTTTAGCGAGGTGAGCTTCTCGATGGTTCCGGGAACGCTGCTGCAGCTTACCGGCCCCAACGGAAGCGGCAAGACCAGTCTACTGCGCATCATCGCCGGCTTGATGGCCCCTGAAAATGGAGAAATCCGCTGGCACGGCAAAGACATTAGATCGCTTGACGAAGAATACTCGCGAAGCATTACATACATTGGCCATCGTAACGGCGTTAAGGAAGAGCTCAGCTCGCTGGAAAACCTTCGTATCTCCAGCGGCATTGCCGGTTTTGACATCACCCAGAATCAGGCCCGGCAAGCCTTGAAGAGAATGGGCCTACAGGATCGGGAAGAGTTGCCCGCGCGATTCCTGTCCGAAGGTCAGCGTCGCAGATCAGCGCTCGCCCGCCTGCTGACCTGCGACACAGCTCTCTGGCTGCTCGATGAAGTACTTGCTTCGTTGGATCATGCGGCCGCGGCGCTGATTGAAACAGTAATCGGAGACCATTTAGCCAAAGGGGGGATGGCGATTGTTGCCACGCATCAGGAGCTCCACATTTCGGCAGTTTCTTTTCAGCGACTCGAACTGGCAAACGGGATTTCCAGCGACGCGACGTTGCTGGAGTGGTCAAGGTGAGGGCTCCCTCCACTTTTTCAATGTTTCGCTGGATCGTCAAGCGCGATCTTATGCTCGCATGGCGCAGGCGAGCAGACGTTTTATCAACTCTTTTCTTCTTTGTAATAGTAGCTAGCCTGTTCCCGCTCGGGATTGGGCCTGAAACTCACTTGCTGAGATCGATAGCGCCGGGGGTGGTCTGGGTGGCAGCGCTGTTAGCATCGATGCTGTCGTTGGGTCGAATATTTGCAAACGATTATCAGGACGGCACGCTTGAGCAGATGCTGCTGTCGCCACAACCGCTTTATCTGATCGTGCTGGGAAAAGTTTTGGCGCAGTGGCTGGTGTCTGAACTTCCGCTCGTAATCATTGCTCCCCTGGTGGGTGTGCAGTTTGGGTTGTCGGGCGAGACTCTTCTGGTTCTTTTTATTTCGTTACTGATAGGAACGCCGGTTCTGAGCCTGATTGGCGCAATCGGGGCAGGCTTAACCCTCGGGTTGCGCGGTGGCGGCGTTTTGATTGCGCTCTTGATCTTGCCCTTGTACATCCCTGTGCTTATCTTCGGCTCCGGTGCCGTCGATGCGAGCATAATGGGGGTGGAAGTGATGGCAAATATTTACCTGTTGCTCGCGCTGCTGGTGTTGGGCACAGTCTTTGCACCCTGGGCAGCGGCTGCAGCAGTTAAAATATCTTTGGAATAGATCTCGGGGTCGTTTGAGTCTCAATTCTCAAGTCTCAGGTCCAAGGGCCCCGAGAATATGGACTTGAAACTTGGGACTCGACTTTGGACTTGAGACCTGAGACTTGGGACTCTGATTACGATGAACTGGTATAAATACGCATCCCCTACGGCTTTTTACCCACTCGCGGGCCGTCTCATTCCCTGGTTCGCCATACCTGCGGCTTTGCTCTTCATCGCCGGCTTGTACGTTGGCTTCTTCGTGGCGCCGACGGATTTCCAGCAGGGCGAAGCCTACCGCATAATCTTTATTCATGTCCCGGCGGCCTGGATGGGAATGTTGCTCTACTTGCTGATGGCGGGCTACGCGGCAATCGGGTGGGCGTTTAATGCGCGCCTGGCCTCGATGATGGCTTCCTCAATCTCGATCACGGGAGCGTCGTTTACGCTGCTTTCATTAGTGACCGGCGCACTCTGGGGAAAACCAACGTGGGGAACCTGGTGGGTCTGGGACGCCCGGCTTACTTCGACCCTGATTCTGCTGTTCCTCTACATTGGGTTTATTTCGCTGCAGGCCGCCATTGACGACCCGAAGCGCGCGGACCGCGCCGGCGCAGTGCTCGCCATCGTAGGCGTGGTCAACGTGCCGATAATTTATTTCTCGGTTGAGTGGTGGAACACTTTGCACCAGGGCGCGACAATCAGAATTCTGGGGAAGCCTTCTATCGCCCCGCCGATGTTGGCCGCCCTGTTGATAATGCTGGCCGCTTGCTGGCTCTATTCCATCGCCGTTACCCTGACGCGCCTGCGCTGCATTATCATGGAACGCGAGCAGCACATAAACCTGGTCAACGCAGAATCAAGAGGCGGATTGCAAACATCAGTGCAAGCTTAATGGGTGATAATCATGAACTGGAAAGATTTCTTCAACATGGGCGGTTACGCCTTTTATGTATGGGGCTCATATCTAACTATGCTGATACTTATCGGCGGTGAAGTTCTGGCCGTGAGCCTGCGCAAACAAAAGCTGGCGACCCGGCAGTTTTCAAGGAACAGTACAAGCGAGGACGGAAACCAATGAAGAAGCGTCATAAAAGAATTGCGTTTATCGTTGCGGCGGTAGCAGGTCTAGGCATCGCTGCGGCACTTGCGCTCAGCGCGTTCCAGAGTAACCTCGTTTTCTTTTTTAGCCCGTCGCAAGTGGTAGCCAGGGAAGCGCCGGTGGGCCGCACCTTCCGGGTCGGTGGACTCGTCGAAAAGAATTCATTAAAGAGGGACGACGACGGGCTGACGGTGCGCTTCGCGGTGACTGACACAGCCCAGACGATCCCCGTGGTTTACAAAGGCATCCTCCCCGACCTTTTCAAAGAGGGTAAGGGCTGTGTGGCCCAGGGGCACATTGGAGCAGACGGCGTTTTTTATGCGGACCAGGTGTTGGCCAAGCACGATGAAAACTACATGCCGCCCGAAGCCGGTCAGGCGATCGACAGCGCGAAGCATGAACGCGAAGCGGCGAAGACTGTAGTCGAGTACTAGCCGCAGGCCGGTGCCACTTCTGCGTTGTCGGTGTCTCTGTGATAACAAATTCTTTAAGGCCACTCGGTACGCCAAAGGCTCAGCCCCAATCAGCATATGGTTCCTGAAATTGGACAGTTCGCATTAATCCTGGCCCTGCTGCTGGCCCTGACTCAAGCGACCCTCCCACTGATCGGCGCAGCGCGCGGCAACGCCAGATGGATAGCTCTGGCCGCCCCAACGGGGCAGGCGCAGTTTATCTTCGTTGCGATCGCCTTCTGCTGTCTCGCATATTGTTTTATTACGAACGACTTTTCCGTTCTCAACGTCGCCACCAACTCAAACTCCCGGCTTCCCCTCCACTATCGCCTCGCCGCCACGTGGGGTTCGCATGAAGGCTCATTGCTCTTGTGGAGCCTTATGCTTGGCCTCTGGACGGTTGCTGTGACGCTCTTTAGTCGCCATCTGCCGAACGACATGGTGGCGCGCGTGGTCAGCGTGATGGGCATTGTGAGTGTCGGGTTTCTGTTGTTCATGCTGCTGACGTCGAATCCCTTTACTCGCCTGATACCGGCGGCGCCCGATGGACGCGACCTGAATCCCCTGCTTCAGGATCCTGCCATGGTCGCCCATCCACCGATGCTTTACATGGGCTACGTGGGTTTCTCCGTAGCCTTTGCGTTTGCCATTGCGGCTTTAATCAGCGGCCGGCTCGACGCAACCTGGGCCCGATGGTCACGTCCCTGGACGATGGTCGCGTGGATGTTTCTGACGGGCGGGATCGCTCTCGGCAGTTGGTGGGCCTACTACGAACTTGGCTGGGGCGGCTGGTGGTTTTGGGACCCGGTCGAGAACGCTTCGTTCATGCCGTGGCTGGTAGGTACCGCCTTGATTCACTCGCTCGCTGTAACGGAAAAGCGCGGCGGATTTAAGAGCTGGACAGTGTTGCTGGCGATTTCCGCGTTCTCACTGAGTTTGCTCGGCACGTTCCTGGTGCGCTCGGGAGTTCTAACCTCGGTGCACGCGTTTGCGACGGACCCCAAGCGTGGCGACTTCATCCTGGCCTTTCTGGTGATCGTAATCGGAGGCTCTCTCTTGCTCTATGCCTGGCGCGCCAAGCAGGTGGGCCTGGGCAGCAAGTTTGAAGTCGTGTCGAGAGAATCACTATTGTTATCCAACAACGTCCTGTTGACCGTGGC
>JBGTHE010000189.1:0-10895 GCA_041746335.1 Lysobacterales bacterium
GGTAGGAAACAGATCAATGACCGAGCCGCGAATGGCAAATTGTCCGGGCTGATAAACCTGTTCAGCAGCCTGGTAGCCCGCCTTGACCAGGTGCTCACGGAAACTGTCTATGGCAATTGACTGGCCCGTCTGCAGATCAAAACTCCGCTGCCGCACATAGGGCACCGGTGGCAGACGCTGCGATAAAGCCGCGACGGAGCAAAGGATCAAACCCTCACGCAGTGAGCCGATCTGCGCCAGGGTGGCCAACCGTTCAGAGACGATGTCCGGATGCGGGGAATAGGGATCGTACGGCAAGGTTTCATGATCCGGAAACAGCAATACCGGCAACAAACCGGTAGCCAGCAAGTGCAGATCGCGGGCCAGCATTTGAGCCTGATGACTGGAGCGTGTAACCACCAGTACCGGCTTGCCGGCGCTGCGCGCTGCAGACTGCAGGGCCAGCGTCAGACTGCTGCCATGCAAGCCGGACCATTGCTGGCGTGAGGGCTGCGCGGCGCTTTGCGGCCAGCGGGCCTTCAGTGGGGAGGTATTCATGGTTTCAACTGAACAAATCGAATTCGCGAAGGCGTTGGCTTATGCCGCTTGCCTTTGTGGTGAGTGTTCATTCTGATCAGGATCAGATGGCTCATTTGCTGGCAATCGCGCGAAGTAATTTTCCAGCACATCGAGCTGCTGCTGCGGGTGCTGCGCCTGCATCAAAGCAGTCCGATAGTTCTGTGCGCCGGGCCGGCCGTCCAGGTACCAGATTATGTGCTTGCGGGCTACCCGCACGCCCGCTTCATCGCCATAGTACCGATGCAATTCCATCAGATGTTGGCGCATGACAACATGAACTTCCTCAGCAGGCGCCTGGGGCAGACAATGCCCTGTGTCCAGGAAGTGGCGGATCTCGCGAAAGATCCAGGGATTACCCTGGGCCGCACGCCCGATCATCACACCGGCTGCTCCAGTGAACTCCAGTACCTCACGGGCTCGCTGCGGCGTTTGAATGTCACCATTGGCAAACACGGGAATGCTGACCTGCTGGCAAATCCGTGCAATGGTTTCGTATTCGGCTGTGCCCTGGAATTTGTCAGCACGGCTTCGGCCGTGCACTGCCAAGGCAGCAATGCCCGCTTCTTCAGCCATCCGTGCAATAAGCACTCCATTGCGCTGATCCGGGTCGGGGCCGGTACGTATTTTCAGGGTTACCGGAATATCCACTGCAGCCACAACCGCAGCCAGAATCTCCGAAACTTTATGCGGATCTGAAAGGAGCGCCGAACCGGCCAGCTTGTTACAGACCTTCTTGGCCGGACAACCCATATTGATGTCGATGATGGCTGCGCCCCGATCGGCATTGTAGCGGGCAGCATCGGCCAGCCATTGGGGTTCACTGCCTGCAATCTGCACGGCTACTGGTTCTGGCTCGCCACTGAATGCCTCGCGCAAGCGTGATTTGCGCGTTTCCCGCAAAGCCGGGTTGGCTGAGAGCATTTCGGTTACTACATATTCAGCGCCAAGCTGGCGGCAGAGGCTGCGAAATTGCCGATCGGTAACGCCAGCCATGGGGGCTAGCGCAAGGCAGTTTGTAGGAAATGTGTAGTTCCCAATTCGCATGGCATCAATTTACGCTTGTGCTCTGGCGGCCTGGGTCATTAACTCAGAACTTCAACAATCTTGAAGCCGGCAACCCAGGTACCAATGGCTGAGCCCAGATTGGTAAAGAAAAATACCAGCAGGATGCGAGTGGCCCGATTGCTGAACCAGCCTTTGACCGTGGTGATGTCCAGGTGCAAGCGTTCCAGGTCGGCGATTTTGGGTTTGCGCAACCAGGACTCCACCAGTCCGGTGACCATGCCCGCCGCGATGGTGGGGTTCAGCGAAGTGATGGGCGCCGCAAACACTGCGCTCAAAATGGTCAATGGATGGGCCCGGGCGATTAACGCACCCAAAGCTGCCAGGCCGCCGTTGATCAGAACCCAGATCCAGACCAGATTCCAGCCCATTGAAGGGCTGCGTGAAAAACCAATTGCAAAACCTGAAAGGACCAGCAGCATGATGGCCCAGGGAATAAGCTGGGGCCAACGGGATTTGGCCGGCACCTGCTCCAGTTCAGCGCGAACCGTTGCTGGGAGCTGCTGATCTTCCTGCAGATGCTGCGCCAGCCCTGCCATGTGTCCGGCACCGATAACCACCAGCACATTTCGCGGTTTGGACGGCCCCTCAAGCAAAGCGTTTTCCTGACGCAAGCGGGCAGCCATGAACTGGTCGCGCTCGGCAATCAGCGCCCTGTAAAGTTCCGGCGAGTGGGCCGCAAATTCAGTAAAAGTGGATTCGAGAATGTCACCCTGTTTAAGCTTTTCGATCGACTCTTCATCGATTTCATCAGAACTGACCATCCCCAGCACCAGGCCCGACATGAGATACATGCGTTTGTACCAGGGAACGCTGGCATAACTGCGGCGCAAGGTCAGAGCCAGATCACGATCGACTAATTGCAAGGGCACACCGCGTTCTGCAGCGGCTTTGACCGCAGCTCGCATCTCAGCGCCCGGTTCAATACCGAACTGCTCTGCAATACGCCTTTGGTAAGCGCTCAGCGCCAAATTGGCCATCACCAGCCCCGCTTTGCCTTCGCGAATGACTTTGTACAGGTCAAGGTCGGTCCACTTCCGTTCGGCTTTGAGGGCATCGTAACGGGCAGGGCAAAGCTCTACAGCAATCGCATCGTACTCATCGCTGCTGGCCAGTTGTTTTACCGCCTCTGCACTGGCGCGGGAAACATGCGCTGTGCCTATCAGGGTGTAGCGCACACCTTCGCGCTCGATGACGCGCATGGGCTGTTCACTTAATGCAGCAGGCAATAGATCTGGTGCTGCATCGGGGGTTGCAACCAGCGGCGACTCTGGTGGTGCATCGGCATCGATGGGCAGCGGAGCTGACCGGTTTTCCGGGTCTATGGGCGAGGACATCTGGGGAATCTCTGGCGACCTTGCGAAAAGGTGCGCAAGGATACCTCAGTTCAGGCTCCGGGGCATCCTGTAGCCGCAAAAAACCAAATCAGGGCTGATCTTCCGCTGTGACCGGCCTGGTGTTGATCACTTCGCCTTTGTGCAGAACTGTAAACAGCACTTTGTCGAATTCGAAATAAACACTCCAGCGATCGTAAACCCACTGCGTGATGGGCGGGTCGCCCACCGGACCCTGCTTGCTGCCGGGGCTGCCTAATTGGGCTTCAACATCGGCCATGCTTGTGCCATTGGCAGGCACCGCCATGGTCTCTGCATGCCGAACTTCTTCAATCAGCAATACATCGGCTGAAGCCTCGCTGTGCCAGATTGTGATGCTTGAGAGTAAAACCAGTGTCAGAACCATCCGTGTCATGTCACTGCCTCCTGTAGGCTTGGAAAAGGGCTTGACTGCCCAATCGGAAATATAGCATAGCCACTGAGAATCAGCGTTCGAAGCTGACCGTACCCTGTTGCAGCAGGCGACGGTAAGACTCCAATCGCCACAAAGCTACAATTCCTGCCTCCACCGCAGCGCTGATAGCGCAGCCTGGTTCGTTCACATGTCTGCAGTCATTGAACTTGCAACTTGCTTGCGCTCGGCCGAATTCCGGGTAGCCCCGCAGTAATTCATGCTGATCCATGTTCCACAAGCCGTATTCCCAGACACCCGGTGAGTCGATCAAACGGCCACTGCCCGACAGGTGATACATTAAAGTTGAAGTGGTTGTGTGTCGGCCTTTGCCCGTGCTTCGTGAAAGGGTTTGGGTTTGCAGGTCAAGGTCAGGAACCAGCGCATTGATCAGCGAGGATTTTCCCACACCTGACTGGCCAACGACAATACTGATCTGGTCCTCCAACAACTCCTGCAGTTCGGCAATGCCCGGCTCCGACTTACATGAAGTCAGAACCACGCGGTGACCCAGCTTCGAATATTCTGCAAGCCGATTGAACGGGGCAGGGTATGCGGCGGCTGTTCTGGGGAGCAGCTCAGACTTGTTGATCACGATCAGCGGCTTGATACCCAGGCTCAACACAGCCACCAGGTAGCGGTCCAGCAAGTCTTTGCTGGGAGCAGGTTCTGGCGCAATCACGATCACCACCTGGTCCAGATTGGCCGCCATGATCTGTTTGCTGCCGTCACGCTGACCGCGCAGAAAATTGTTCTTGCGAGGAAGAATTTCGTTCACTGGATTGCTGTCACCCTGATCGGTGTCCAGCATCACCTGATCGCCACAGACCGGGCGACCGACTGTGCGCCGGTATACACAGGGCAAGCTGTGACCGTCGGCCAGTTCAGCAATGCCCTGATTGCCGTGTGAGCTGATGATCAGCGCCTGTTGTTGCAGCATAGGTAAGTTCTGGTTGGTGACGGTGGCGCGCTATCTTACCCTGCGCAAATGGTGGCTGGTAAACTGTCTTGAAACATGACACCAAGGAATCCCTGCATGGCTGATCACCTGATCTGGATAGACCTCGAAATGACCGGCCTTAAACCGGAATCGGATTCCATCCTGGAAATCGCAACCGTCATTACCGACAGTGATCTGCAGGAGCTCGCCGTTGGCCCGGTGCTGGCCATTCACCACCCGCTGGAGGTTCTTCAATCCATGGACGACTGGAATCGGGAACATCACACCGATTCAGGTTTGTGGAACAGGGTATTGAGCAGTGGAGAAAGCCTGCAGTCTGCTGAGCTCAAAACTTTGTCATTTCTTCAGCAGTGGACTCGCCCGGCCAGCTCGCCCATGTGTGGCAATAGCATTTGCCAGGATCGGCGTTTCCTGTACCGTCTGATGCCGGAACTGCAGTCCTGGTTTCATTACCGCAATCTGGATGTCAGCACCCTCAAAGAATTGGCCGCCCGCTGGGCTCCACAGGTGCTTGCCGCACACAAAAAACACAATCGACATGAAGCTTTGTCGGATATCCGTGAATCAATCTCAGAGCTGAAGCATTACCGGAAAAATCTCGCCCAATTTGTATCGATTGGTTAAATTTTCGCTTAAATTTCGAACAGCAGACGTTAGTTGAGTCGGAGAGCGCCAGTGAAAACAGAATGAAATATTCGTTGCAATGGCGATGGAAGATTGGTACAAAATCACACGTTGTTAAATAAATATTAAAGATTCAAACCAGAAACCAAAGAGTTTCGGTAGAAAACATCAATAAAAACATAAACATCGTAGATGTGGAGGTAAACCATGTTGTTCAGGGACTCATTCCTAGATTTGTCTCGTCAATTACTTTTGGCACTGGCGCTGATTTCGTTTTCTGCCACAGCGTGGTCACAAGACGCAGTAGAAGAAGCTGAAGAAGCAGAAGAGGCTGCAGCCGAAGCTGAAGAAGAAGCTGAAGAAGAAGCTGAAGAAGAGGCTTAAGAAGATTCTGCCGACCTGGACCGGGTTGTCGTAACGGGCTCACGCTTGCAACGCGAGACGTATACCAGCATCTCCCCATTGCAGATCATCACTGCCGAAGGTTCCCGTGAAGCGGGACTGATCAATGCAGCCGATATTCTGCAGGGCTCAACCGCTGCAGGTGGCCAACAAATCGATCTGACGTTCTCAGCCTTCGTGCTGGATAATGGGCCTGGCGCATCGACCGTGGATCTTCGCGGACTGGGCGCAAATCGCACGCTGGTGTTGTTGAATGGTCGTCGCCTCGCACCTTCCGGTGTTGAAGGCGCCCCGTCTTCACCAGATCTCAATATGATCCCGTCTTCATTGGTTCGCCAATACGACATCCTGCTGGATGGTGCTTCATCCATTTATGGTTCTGACGCAGTTGCCGGTGTAACCAACATCCTGTTGCGCAAGGATTTCGATGGTTTCGAGTTCGACGTTTATGGTAGCGAGCCTGATGGAAAAAATGGGCGCTCCTATTCGGCCAACGTTGTGTACGGCGCTAACACCGACCGCGGCTTTTGGGGGATTGGCATGGAACTCAACAGGACCGATGAGGTTCGGCTGGGTGACCGTCCGTGGAATGGTACCGATTGCGAACAGAATATTGAAATTGATGAGAACGGCGATATTCGCCGCCAGGATGTTTACTACCCCGAGATCCTGGGAATGACTTGGGACGAATGCAAATATCTGGGTGATCTGCGTTCGCGCTTTTTCAATCCTTCGTTGGCAACTGGCAGTGTGTATGCAACGCCGGGTTCCAATGGAGGATGGCCTGGTTTTTCTGAAACAACTTCCCCTTACGGCGGCTTCCCGATTGACAGCAATGGCGATGGTATTGCCGACGTTTCCTTCCGTGATTACGACTTTAATGGCAAGGCTGAATATCGAAATTCCACGCTGTTCCCAAAAACCGACCGCACCACGGTTATGGCTTTCGGCGAGCACACTTTTGAAGGCGACATGAACAACACGGTTTTCTTCGAAGGAAGTTACGGAGCGCGTAATTTCTTTTCCAACTACGGTTCAGCTCCATTATTTCCCACTGTGCCAGCGAATAATCCTTTTAACATCTGTAATCCCAATGGCATTCGTGGCGTTGACTGCGGATTGGCGGAAGATGCGCTGTTAACCAGTCCCGGTTACATCGCGCAGTTTTCTGACTTTTATGGCGGGCTATGTGCTTCTTTTGGTATACCGCTCGAGTTTTGTACGCCTGAAACATTTCAGTTGCTCAATGGGCCAATCGGACCCACGTCTGTGCTGCCCATTGTTTCAGTTCGCGGTGATCGCAACCTGACTGACACCAACATGGAACAGGTCCGCCTGGTGGCAGGCCTGAAGGGTGATCTTCCTGGACTTACTTTCGGTTCTGTGAGCGGCTGGATTTACGAAGTAGCGGCGTCCTGGACCGAATCAGACGGATCTTCGCATCGCCCCGGTATTCGGGCCGACCGCCTGGATTTGGCCTTGGGTTCGTATTCTTCCACCTCTACACCTTGCCAAAATGATTCCGGCATTGCGCTGGGATCCGATGTAACAGCGGGTTGTGTGCCGGTGGACCTGTTTGCTCCCTCGCTGTACCCGGTACCAGACGTAGTCGGTGATTTCGCCACCCAGGCCGAGCGGGACTACTTGTTTGACTCTCGCGATTTCCGCACCGTGTACACCCAGACATTGTTCAGCGCTTATTCCAGTGGATTTCTGTTTGACCTGCCTGGCGGAACCGTGACTGCCGGTCTTGGTGCTGAATATCGTATCGACGACATCAACTCTATTCCCGATGATGTCGCACGCGATGGTTTGTTCTTCGGATTCTTTGCAGATCAGGGCGCGACAGGCGAGAAATGGACCCGCGAATTGTTTGGGGAAGTCGAGTTGCCGATTCTGGCCGGTGTTCCCGGGGCAGATCAGTTGGTGGTCAACCTGTCAACGCGTTGGACGGACGACGAGTTTTATGGCTCCGACATCACATGGGCTGCAAAAATTGGATGGCGGCCAGTCAACAGCCTGCTGTTGCGTGCCACGGCCGGCACCTCGTTCCGTGCGCCCAATGTGCGTGAGGTTTTCCTCAAAAACCAATCGGGCTTCCTGAACGTAACGGATCCCTGTTTCCTGCCTGCTGATGCCATTGACGATTTGACCGGCGAGTATATTCCGGCCAATGACAATCGCGAGCCTCAGGTATTTGAAAACTGCCTGCGTACCGGCGCTGACCCTTACTCACTGGATAACAATGGTTTTAATACTTACTCCGCAGAAATCGCTCGTGGCGGTACGGAAAACCTGGAGGCGGAAACCTCTGATTCCTTTACCTACGGTTTTGCCTGGGAACAACCCTTCATGGACGGCTTCAACCTGACACTGGGTGCAACTTATTACCAGATCGAAATCAACAACACCATTGTTGAGCCGTCACCGGGTTACATCGTGAACGACTGCTACTTCGATCCGGAGTTCGACAGCACCCTGTGCGACAGCATTGAACGAGACGCTGATGGGTTTATTTCCATCATAGACGCGCGTTACATCAACCGTGACGAAGCGACCAATCGTGGTATGGACTTTAATGCCAACTTTGATACGGATTTCAACCTGGGAACCCAGCCCATTCGGTTCGCAGCGGACCTGGTGGCGACTCACAACCTGGAAGCATCTACCTCCTTCATTGATGACCAGGGCAACGTGGACTTTGAGGACGACAATGGCGAAATTTACTATCCCGATTGGAAAGCCCAGCTGGGATTGAGGTTCAATATTGAAGACTTCCGTGTAACCTGGGTGGTCAACTACATTGGCGATACACAACAGGCTCCGGAAGATGTGGATGCTTTGAGCGATGCGTACATAGCGTCAGATACCTGCTTTGGTCCTCCACTCGATGTGCTTTGCCGTGACTATGGCGATACCGATGAGTATTGGCTGCACGCAGCTTCGCTGTATTGGTATGGTGACACCATAACGGTTGGTGCCGGCATCCGTAACGTATTTGACGAAACCCCGCCACTGGTTGATGGTTCCGAAATCCTGTCGATCAACAACGTGCCGATCGGTGCGGGCTATGACCTCATGGGCCGGACTTATTTCGTGAACCTCATCTGGAGACCGTAAGGCTTCACGAACGACTTGTTTTAACGCGTCACCAGAGAGCCCGCCCGCTAACTAAGGCGGGCTTTCTGTTTCTCAAGGAACTGAATTACCGCTTTCAACTCCAAGGCCGGATGAACATGAAATTTGTAAATACACTTTTTCTCAAGCCAGTGGTGGTTTGTATTTTTCTCCTCGTATTCGCTGGCAACGCGCAAGCGGAACCTTATCCCCTCGAATATTGGGCTTTGCGGGATGTAGTCAGCAACGTAGCGGTTTCACCGGATGGCAAATACGTTGCCTTGCTGAAAATTGCGTACCGGGATGCTGATCCCGTGCTGGAGGTTTACGAAGCCGCGGATTTCAGTAAAAAGCCTTTTACGCTCAATGCCGATCCCATGGAAATCACCAGTTTTTCGTTTGTGGGTGATGAAAGTCTTTTGGTGACATTTCGCCAAAAAGTCCGGAACAAGATCGATGGTTTTAATCAGGGCGTTTATGAAAATGAACTGGCTTTGCTGGATGTCAAAAGGCAGAAGATTGACAAGATCAATGAGGTGAACCCAACGCTTGAAAATGTGCTTCCGAACGAGCCCGACAAGGTCATCCTTTCCTTCAACCCGGGTGGTGATTTGCTGTCTGATGTAGACGCGCTTTTCCGGCCAAGGGCTTATTACAAATTCGACCTCAAACGAGGCTCAAAAGAGTTGCTGCTCAACGGCAAAGTTTCGATGGGCAATATCCAGTTCGATGGTGAAGGGCGGCCCTGGTATGCCCGTGGCTATGATCGCGGTTCCAGTGAACTGATCTGGTATCTCAAACAACCGGGGCACTCCGACTGGTCCGAAGTTTATCGCCAACACGAAGACGAGTTTTTTGATTTCAGCGTTGAAGGCCTGGTGCCAGGCAAGCCGAATATTGTTTATCTGCTGGCACACAACGGTCGCGACAAGACAGCCTTGTGGGAATTTGATTACGTCAACCGCCAGTTTGGTAATTTGATATTTGCGCACAAGGATGTGGATGTTTCCGGTGTGCGCCGTCACAGCAATCCGTGGACCAATCCGGACACAATTGTAGGGGCTGGCTACAACACAGACAGAACCCATATCGAATACTTTGACCCGATCGAAGCGGCCACTTATGCACAGCTCGAAGGGGTAATTCCAGATGCATACTATGTGCGCATCAATAGCCGTTCACGCGACGGCAATACCCTGATCATTTATAACCTGGGTCCGCATGATCCTGGCACTTACTACCTGCTCAAGGACGGTAAGTTGCAGACCGTGGGCAGTAAACAACCTTTGCTGAAGGCGGAAACTCTCGCCGACGTGAAATACATCAACTATAAAGCCCGCGATGGTCGCAAGATTTATGGCTTTATTACAATACCCAAAGGTGAGCCGCCATTCCCACTGGTCGTGCTTCCGCATGGCGGTCCCTTTGTAGCCGAAACGATTATCTGGGATGAATGGGGCCAGATGCTGGCCAACAATGGCTATCTGGTTTTCCAACCCCAGTATCGTGGTTCGAGAAATTATGGACTGGACTATTACACCTCAGCCTTTCGCGAAAGCGGGCAGGGTGGTTATTCCATGCAGGACGACAAGGATGATGGCGCTCTGTACCTGGTTGAACAAGGCCTGGCCGTGCGCGACCGCATCGCCATGTTTGGTTGGTCTTATGGTGGCTATGCCGCGTTGGTGGCCGCTTCCCGCACACCGCAGATTCACCAGTGTGTGATCGCCGGAGCTGCTGTTTCTGATCCCCTTATGCAGGTGTCTTACTACAGCGACATTATTCGCGGTGCAGCCGAAGTGGAACAGATCAACATGTGGCGCGACAGCATTTCACCCATGAAAGAAGCCAGCAAGGTGAATGTGCCGCTGCTGTTGATTCATGGCAGTGTGGATCAACGTGTGCCTCCTGCTCACGTGAAGAAATACATGAATGAGCTGGACCGCTACAGGAAGCCTTACCAATACGTGGAACTCAAGGATGCGGATCATTTTTCCAACACGCTGTTCTACGACCATCAGCTTTTGTTGTACACATCCATCATCGACTTCTTCAAGAACGACTGCGGCCCCGGGGGGTTGTAGGGAGCAAGTCACACCGTCATCCGGGCCCCCGAGCCGGCCGTCATTCACGGCCCCGAGCCGGCCGTCATTCACGGCCCCAGAGCCGGCCGTCATCCCGGCCCCCGAGCCGGGATCCAGCATTGGACCCCGGGTCAAGCCCGGGGTGACGGGACACGGATAATCGTCATTCTTGACCCGTCCCGGGTACCACGTAGTCCGGAGTGACGATAAACTCCCCCGGCCGTCATTCACGGCCCCCGAGCCGGCCGTCATCCCGGCCCCCGAGCCGGCCGTCATCCCGGCCCCCGAGCCGGCCGTCATCC
>JBGTHE010000190.1:0-7237 GCA_041746335.1 Lysobacterales bacterium
CATCGGCATCGCGGTATCGACCGAGCGCGGACTGATGGTGCCGATTATCCGCAATGCGGAAAACCTGGGTCTGGCAGAAATTGAGCAGAGTATCGAACACTACGCACTGGCTGCCCGCGATGGCAGCATCAAACTGGAAGACCTGCAAGGTGGTACCTTCTCCATCACCAATGGTGGAATTTTCGGGTCGCTGCTCTCCACGCCATTATTGAATCCACCACAAAGTGCCATTCTCGGCATGCACACTATCAAGGAACGTGCTGTGGTCGTGGGCGGGCAAGTAGTTGTTCGGCCGATGATGTACCTGGCGCTGAGCTACGACCATCGAATCATCGATGGCCGCGATGCCGTGTTATTCCTGGTGTCGGTGAAAGAAGTGCTGGAAGATCCGGCCCGCCTGTTATTGAATCTTTGAGGTGAATGTTAATGAGTGAATCTTTTGATGTCATCATCATTGGCGGCGGACCCGGTGGCTATGTAGCTGCGATACGCGCAGCCCAGCTGGGTCTGAAAACGGCCTGTATCGATCTTTACACCGGCAAGGACGGCAAAGCAGCACCGGGTGGAACCTGTCTGAATATAGGATGCGTTCCTTCCAAGGCACTACTCGATTCGAGCAAGCACTTTCACCATGTGAATCATGAATTCATTGATCATGGCATTACGGTCAAGGATGCCCGTATCGACATCAGCAAAATGATTGCCCGCAAAGATGAGATCGTCAAAAAACTGACGGGTGGCGTCACGCAACTGTTCAAGGGCAATAAAGTCACCTTCTACCACGGCAAGGGCAAATTGCTGGCGGATCGAAAGGTTGAAGTTACTCCCGCCGACGGCTCAGCAGCTTCGAGTCTGGCTGCAAAAAACGTGATCCTTGCTTCCGGTTCAGTACCCATCGCCATACCCAATGTGGAGTTTGACGGCGAAACCATCGTCGACAATGTTGGTGCACTGGAGTTTGGCAGCGTGCCCAAACGGCTGGGCGTGATCGGTGCTGGTGTGATTGGTCTCGAACTGGGCTCAGTCTGGAGTCGCCTGGGTTCCGAAGTTATTCTTCTTGAAGCGCTGGAAAATTTCCTGCCCACTGCAGACGCCATCATCGGCCAACAGGCCATCCGTGAATTCAAAAAGCAGGGGCTGGATTTCCGCTTTGGTACTCTGGTCAAAAGTGCAAAAGTCGTGAAAAAGGAAGTGGTGGTTACGCTGCAGAATAAAGAAGGAGAAAGCCAGCTGACTTTCGATCGCTTGCTGGTAGCCGTCGGCCGCAAGCCCTACACCGATGGTTTGCTGGCAGATGACAGTGGTGTGAAGTTGACCGAGCGGGGCCAGATCGAAGTGGATGAACAGTCGCGCACGTCTGCTGCCGGTGTTTGGGCCATCGGCGACTGCGTCCGTGGGCCTATGCTGGCCCACAAAGCCTCTGAAGAAGGAATAGCCGTGGCTGAACTGATCGCCGGCAAGCCAGCGCATATTCACTTCGATACGGTACCCTGGGTGATTTACACTGATCCGGAAATTGCCTGGGTGGGCAAAACCGAAGAAGAGCTGAAGAAAGCAGGCGTCAAATATCGCAGTGGCAGTTTCCCATACGCTGCCAACGGCCGTGCCCTGGCGGGCGGACAGACCGCCGGATTGGTAAAGATGCTGGCAGATGCTGACACCGATGAAATTCTGGGTGTTCACATCCTCGGCACCAACGCTTCCGAACTGATTGCGGAGTGCGTCGTGGCCATGGAGTTTCATGGCACCTCTGAAGACCTGGCGCGCATAGTCCATGCCCATCCAACCCTTTCGGAGGCGATTCACGAAGCAGCCCTGAACGTAGATGGCCGGGCCATACATCGCGGCAACCGATGAGTGCTGTTCCTGAAACGTTCAAAGGGTTCCGCATACACAACGATGGTCCGGGACACCGTGCTGGCGTAGAAGAGCTGCAACTGGAGCAACTCTCCGCGGGTGATCTCCTGGTGCGCGTTGAGTGGTCCTCAGTCAATTACAAGGACGCCCTGGCTGGAACAGCAAAAGGCAAGATATTGCGTCAGTTTCCACTGATTGGTGGTATCGATCTGGCGGGTGAAGTACTTCAATCATCCGCTGAACGATTCCAGCCGGGTGATAAGGTGATCGTCACAGGCTGTGGGCTGTCCGAAACGCGCGATGGTGGTTATAGCGAATTCACCCGGGTGGAAAGCAGCTCGGCGGTACCCCTGCCCGCGGGGCTCGATGCCCGCGAAGCCATGATTCTGGGTACTGCAGGTTTCACTGCTGCCCTCTGCCTGCATCGAATGGAAGCAAATGGCCAGAATCCATCCGCCGGACCCATCGTCGTGACTGGCGCTACCGGCGGTGTCGGCAGCATAGCCATCAATCTGTTAACCCAGGCGGGTTATGAAGTGCATGCCATCACCGGTAAGACCGCAGACTTCGACTGGCTTGAACAATTGGGCGCACAACAATGCATATCCCGTCATGACCTGCATTGGGGTGAAAACGCTCTGGAAAAAGCGCGTTGGGCGGGCTGTATCGACAATGTCGGTGGCGACATGCTGGCCGGCATCAGCCGGGTTATCGACTTGTGGGGCAATATTGCCTGTTGCGGTATGGCCGGTGGCCACGGCTTGCACACCACAGTTTTTCCCATGATCCTGCGCGGTGTCAGCTTATTGGGAATCAGCTCCGCCAATTGCCCATATGACACACGCGTAACCTTGTGGGACCGCCTGGCAAATGAATGGAAGCCCCCACACCTGGGGGAAATTCAGACCCTGCAAACGGACCTGACCGGCCTTCCGGAAGTGTTTGCGAACATGCTGGTCGGCAATAGTCGTGGCCGAACGCTGGTTCAACTCAATCCATCCTGAGCAAATTTCCAATTTAGCCAATATGGTGCATAATGGCGCGAGTCCGGCACAGACGGGGAACTGTGCTCAGTGGACTCAAATAATTAGAAACCTGCGTCAAACAGAGGAATAAGGGATGTTGAAAGTTTTGATCGTAGATGATTCCCCTGCTCAGGTGCTGAACATCTGTCGCATCGTAGAACAAGCCGGTCACAAAGCCCTGGTGGCACACTCAGGCGAGCAAGCCATAGAGCTCGCGCGTGAGGAAAAGCCCCAAGTCATTCTGATGGATATCATCATGCCGGGCATGAATGGGTATCAAGCGACCCGCCGGCTGAGCAAAGACGAGAGAACCCGCGACATTCCGGTCATCATGGTCAGTTCCCGAAATAGTGAAACTGACCGCGCCTGGGGCATGCGTCAGGGCGCTCGTGATTATGTGACCAAACCCGTTAACGACCACAGTTTGCTGGACGCCATTTCAGGCGCCATGGCTGCCTGAAGGGCGTTATTTGAGTACTCGCCCATTTTCTGCATCGCCTTGCATTTTCAGTTGCCGGGACCTATCTCAAGAAGATCTGATCAATTCAAATTGAAATTCAGAGCTTCCGCAGTCGACAAACGCTGTTTTTTTGCTCAAGCCTTTTTAGCAGGTCCGCTTGAGCCCCATTTAAATTTTCAGGCAAATTTTCAGGAGAGTATCAATGACCATTAAAGTCGGTGACAAGATCCCAGCTGCCAAACTGAACCGGATGACCTCCAACGGACCGGCCCCGGTTTCCACGGAAGAATTTTTTGCCGGCAAGAAAGTGGTGTTGTTTTCTGTGCCCGGTGCATTCACTCCCACTTGCTCAGCCAAACACCTACCTGGTTTTGTGAATCATGCGGATGAGATCCTGGCTAAAGGTGTGGACAGTATCGTTTGCGTATCAGTGAACGATGTTTTTGTCATGAATGCCTGGGGCAAGGGTGCCAGTGCTGACAAACTGCAGATGCTGGCCGACGGCAATGGCGATTTTGCCAAAGCTCTGGGGCTGGAACTGGATGCTCGCGGTTTCGGAATGGGTCAACGCTCACAGCGCTTTGCCCTGATCGCTGACGATGGTGTGGTTACTGATCTGTTTGTCGAAGCGCCCGGTGAATTCCGTGTCAGCAGTGCTGAGCACGTGCTGGGCGCACTGTAAGCCAGTTTCTCCAGTTACCCCGGCACCATTTGATCCATCAGAGTGTGGCCGAATGCGCCGGAACTTTTTAAAACATTCAGACTGTGAAACATAGGGCTGCGATCGCAGCCCTTTGTTTATTCGTCCGTACTTGCGTCCGTGCTTGCAGCAGTGTCTTCTGCGGGGTCTGCTAAACCAGTGATGTCATTCGATGCGGAATCATCTTCTGACGATCCTTCACTGGCTTCTTCTTCCTTGGCGACCCGTGCCAGACCGACCAGCTTTTCACCATCGCGCAGCCTGATGAGTGTGACGCCCTGGGTATTACGTCCCAAAGTGGAAACTCCCGCAGCTGAAGTCCGGACCAGTGTGCCGCCGTCGGAAATCAGCATGATGTCGCTATCATCAGAAACCTGCTTCGCCGATACCAGCGCACCGTTACGTTCAGAAGTCTGGATACCAATCACACCTTGGCCGCCACGGCCCTGGGTTGAGTGATCTTCCTTGCTGGTGCGCTTGCCGAAGCCATTCTCGGTAACCGTCAGAATGTCACCCTCAGCCAGCACCAGCATGGAAACCACTTTTTGGTTCTTCTGCAAACGTATGCCGATGACACCCCGCGCAACACGGCCCATGGAACGGACATCGGATTCGGCAAAGCGTATGCACTTGCCCGAACTGGAGAACAGCATGATATCGGCATTGCCATCCGTCAGTTCCACGCCGATGAGTTCGTCATCCTCAGGCAGGTCAATCGCCCAGATGCCATTGGCGCGAGGGCGGGAATATTCAGATAAAGGTGTTTTCTTGACAATGCCATTGCGGGTTGCGAAGAACACAAATAAATCGTCGGGATAGTCGCGAACGGGCAATACGGCACTGACACGTTCGTCTTTTTCCAGCGGCAACAAGTTGACTATCGGCTTGCCACGACTGGTATGGCTGGCCTGCGGCAACTCATAGACCTTCAGCCAGTGGATTTTGCCATTGCTGGTAAAACAGAGCAGCGTATCGTGAGTGTTGGCCACGAATATCTTGTCGATAAAATCTTCGTCTTTGACTTTTGTTGCCGATTTACCGGTGCCACCGCGGCGTTGTGACTGGTAACGATCCAGCGCTTGCGACTTGGCATAACCGCCATGCGAAAGAGTAACGACAACGTCTTCTTCAGTGATCAGGTCTTCAAGGCTGAGATCCAGGCGGTTATGCAGAATCTCAGTCCTGCGCTTGTCACCGTACTCCTTTTCGATCTCGACCAACTCGCCGCGAATCACCTGCATCAGGCGCTCCGGCCGCGACAGGATGTCCAGCAGGTCACGCACGGTTTTTAACAGCTCTGCGTATTCCTGGGTGAGCTTTTCCTGCTCCAGCCCGGTTAATCTGTGCAGGCGCAGGTTGAGAATTTCCTGAGCCTGTACGGGGGATAACTGATAGCCATCATCGTGCAGGCCATACATGGCTTCAAGATTTTCCGGGCGTGAGGCATTGGCGCCACCCTGACCCAGCATGGCAGACACCATGCCGGGGTTCCACCGAACCGCCTGCAGGGCCTCGCGGGCATCTGCAGGTGTTGCCGATCCTTTGATCAATTCAATCACGTCGTCGAGATTGGCCAGAGCAACCGTCAAACCTTCCAGCACATGTGCCCGTTCGAGCGCTTTGCGCAACTCAAAAAGAGTACGACGGGTAACCACTTCCCGGCGATGAGAAATAAAGGCTTCCAGAATCTGCAGGAGATTGAGCAAGCGTGGCTGGCCGTCGACCAAGGCCACCATGTTGATACCGAAAACAGACTGCATAACCGTTTGTTTGTACAAGTTATTGAGTATGACTTCGGGAACTTCCCCGCGACGCAGTTCAATCACCACGCGCATGCCATCCTTGTCGGACTCATCCCGTAATTCAGTAATGCCGTCGAGTTTCTTTTCTTTGACCAACTCGGCAATTTTTTCAAGCAACCTCGCCTTGTTGACCTGATACGGCAGTTCGTGAATGATCAGAGCCTGCTTGCCGTTTGATTCGTTGGTTTCAATTCCGGTGCGGGCCCGCATGTAAATCCGGCCCCGGCCCGTATGGTAAGCCTCGTGTATGCCCTGGCCGCCGTTAATGATTCCCGCCGTCGGAAAGTCCGGCCCGGGCAAATGCACCATCAGGTCATTAACCGTCAACTCTGGGTTATCAATCAGAGCCAGTGTTGCCGCGATGACTTCACTGAGATTATGCGGCGGGATGTTGGTGGCCATGCCTACCGCAATGCCGGCAGAACCGTTGACCAGCAGAATGGGTACACGGGTGGGCAGAACCTTGGGTTCCTGCTCAGATTCATCGTAGTTGGGGCTGAAGTCGACCGTTTCCTTGTCCAGATCGGACAACATTTCGTGCGCCACCTTGGACATACGCACTTCGGTATACCGCATGGCTGCCGCGGCATCGCCATCCACCGAACCGAAGTTACCCTGGCCATCCACCAGCATGTAGCGCATGGCAAAAGGTTGGGCCATACGGACGATGGTGTCATAGACAGCGGTATCACCATGTGGGTGGTACTTACCGATCACATCGCCCACCACGCGGGCCGATTTTTTATAAGCCTTGTTGTAGTCATTCCCGAGCACAGACATTGCAAATAATACGCGTCGATGCACGGGTTTCAGGCCATCACGAACGTCGGGTAAGGCGCGCCCTACAATAACGCTCATAGCGTAATCCAGGTAGGACTTTCGCATCTCGTCTTCGAGATTTACCTGCAGCACTTCTTTGGCAAGTTCAGCCATATTATATTTTATCTCAGGAAGGTTACATAGCGTATTGAAATAATTGCATTTGTTATATGGTTTTTTATTTCAGATTTCGAGCTGCTGATGGTTTCGAACAAGCTTGAAATGGTACCACACTAAGGCCCGCAAAACCCGCCTGAAACTCGCCGAAAATGTGCTCGCACGACACGATGGTTTCTATAATAAATCCGCAAAAACTGGCCGGGATGAACGCACCCCTTTATGATGCGGGATCGGACTGTAATTCCTGCGGAGAAATCTCAAATGTTTCGTTTTTTAACCACCACAAAATGGGCCACGGCTCTGGCATTGATGCTCACACTGGGTTCAATGTCCTTCAGTCAGCAGTTGGTTGCACAGGCGGGTGCGAGCAGCAGCAATCCCAAAGCGATCATCCACACGAGTATGGGTGATATCAGCATTGAGTTATTCGCTGACAAGTCCCCCGTGTCGGCGG
>JBGTHE010000191.1:0-10838 GCA_041746335.1 Lysobacterales bacterium
CGATTTCTTTTCGACTAAGGGTTCGCGACACACTGCCCGCCCGCTTGCGAGACAGCGCCATGTTCTCCAAAATGGCTCTCGCTGGCGAAGAGAGATAAAGCTTGCTGACAAAAGGTTGATCGTCCTCCAGGGGTGGGGCACCTTTGCGCGGCCGAATGGTGATACCGGGTAAATCGATAGGGCGCTTGCGGTCTGCAATGACGAAAATGGAACCATCGGTAGCGGGTACATTTTCGAGCGCCGTGCGATCTGCTATCAGGCCTCCGGGTACATAGCTTGCAACAAGCTGCCAAAGATGGCGCCGAACAATTTGCTCGGGCGGGTCGGTTAAGTTCCTGGTATAAAGCCTTGATGCCAGTTTACGCAGTGTTTTCTGCTTTACTGCGCGTGAAACCGCCTCCGATAGTTCGGTGTTAGAAACAAAGACTTCCGGTAGCACATCCAACAAATTTTCGGTCATTAGCCTTTCCTCGTCACCCATGTTAGCAAAAAAACGGGGTTTAATGAGGATAAAATCCAAATATTCGGGATTTAAGGTAAATTGACGTGAAAGCGGCGATACGTTCAGCCGATAGACTCGGGAGCGCTCATCTGGCTCTCGCCGCCGTTTGAGCCAAGCGCGCCCGTCTGCGGTGCTGGCGGCGGCGGTCTGCGCTGGAGCCTATGCCGAGGGATTCACGATATTTGGCTACGGTTCTGCGGGCTACGCGCAACCCGGAGCTGTGCAGGATGTCGGCCAGATCCTGGTCGCTGAGTGGCTGGGATTCGGGCTCGTTATCCAGCAGCAACTGCAGCCTGGCTTTGACTGCCGTGGCGCTGACCGGATGCCCCTGGTCGGAGTTGACGTGGCTGGAAAAAAAGTACTTGAGCTCGAACACCCCGCGTGGCGTCAGCATGTACTTGCGGGTGGTGGCACGGGACACGGTGGATTCGTGCACATTCACTAAATCCGCCACTTCACGCAAAACCAGCGGCCGCATGGCGATCTCGCCGTTTTCCAGGAAATCCTGTTGCATGTCGACAATGCATTGCGAGACGTTGATCAAGGTGCGGTTGCGCATTTCCAGGCTGGACATCAGCCAGCGCGCTTCCTGCATGCGGCCCTTAAGGTAGTCACGATCCTTTCCGCCGGATTTGCGCAGAAGATCGATGTAATACTTGTTCAGCCGCAAACCTGGATCGTTTTCCGGGTTCAGAGTGACCCTCCAGCTGTCATCCACCCGGGTAGCGTAAACATCCGGCACCAGGTATTCATCACGGCGGTTGTCAAAACGGGTGCCGGGCCTGGGGTCCAGCGACTGGATCAATTGCAAGGCCTGAATGAGGCGGTCTTCTTTGGCACCAGTTTGTTTGCGGATTTCCGCCAGATCGTGCTGCGCTATGAGGTCGAGGTAATCGCGCGCGAGGCGCAGGGCCAGTTCCCGGCCAGGCGTATCACCGGGTAAGGCGGCCAGTTGGACGCGGATACACTCGGAAGTGTCGCGACTGGCAACACCCACCGGCTCCATGCGTTGCACGCGATGCAGCACCGCCAGCACTTCGTCGGTATCGACCAGCACTTCCGGCGCCAGGCCAGCGCGAATGTCGTCCAGGCTATCCTGCAGGAAGCCTTCATCATCCAGGCCAAAAACGATGGCCGCTGCGATGGCAGCATCCTTGGGTGAAAAGTGGCTGAGGTTGATCTGCCACAGCAAATGTTCGCGCAGGTTGCCATCGCTGTAGTCCGCCAGCTGCATTTCGCCTGAGTAGCTCTCGCCGCCCGACGAGGTATCTCCCCATTGTTCTTCAAATGCACTGTCTTCGCCCCAGTCGCTGTTATCCAGGTCGAGGTCTTTATCGGTGTCATCCGACTTTGCAGCTTCTTTTTCAGAAGCTGTAGACCCGTCCATCGGGTCGCTGGACTCGCCTTCCGTTCTTTCCAGAATGGGATTGGATTCCAGGACTTCCTGAATGTATTCGCGTAATTCGATGCGATTGAGTTGCAAAAGGCGGATAGCCTGCTGCAACTGCGGCGACAGGGCCAGTTTTTGGGTAAGTCTTAACTGCAGTGATTGTTCTGCCATGCTGTTCGAAACATCTGCCCGGGCGGAAGGAAACGCTCGGCACAGTGTAGTACACCCTCAGGTCAGAGACGAAATTCCTTGCCCAGGTAAACATCGCGTACCCGGTCATTGTCGATGATTTCGGCCGGTTCACCCGAAGCCAGCACGTGGCCATCGGCCAGGATGTAAGCGTAATCGCAGATGCCGAGAGTTTCACGCACATTGTGGTCGGTGATGAGCACACCAATACCCCGGTCGGTCAGATGCTGCACGATGCGTTGGATTTCGCCGACAGAGATCGGGTCGACGCCAGCAAACGGCTCATCCAGCAAAATGAAGCGGGGGCGGGCCGCCAGTGCGCGAGCGATTTCCACCCGACGCCGTTCACCGCCGGACAGACTGAAGCCCATCTGTTTGGCCAGGTGCGCAACACCCAGATCTTCCAGCAGCATCATCTGCGCTTCTTCACGGCCTGCCTGGTCCAGATCCGTGCGCAATTGCAATATCGCCATAATGTTATCCGCCACGGACAACTTGCGGAAGATCGAGGCATCTTGCGGTAAGTATCCAACACCCATTTCCGAGCGCTTGTTCACCGGTTTGTGCGTTACATCCACGTCATCCACCAGGATGGCGCCACTGTCCACCGGAATGAGCCCCACGATCATGTAAAAGCAGGTGGTTTTGCCGGCACCGTTTGGGCCAAGCAACCCGACAACCCGTCCCGGCTTGACGCTGATACTGACTTTACTGACGACGTCCCGATTGGAGTAGGACTTGGAAATTCCCTCAGTGCGCAGCATTACTGCCACTGGCGGAGCTTGATTCGGATTCTTCTGCTTCTTCCGTATCTTCAGGCTTATCAGAAGACCCAGCCGATGGTGCTGCATCAGCCGGCCGGGACTCCAGCGGATCAATCACTTCGGGCTCGATCTGGATGCGGATACGTCCGTTCTCGTCGCTGCCGCTCCCTTGAAAATGCTGCTTGTTCATGTCGTATACCAGCAGCTCGCCGCTGATCTGGTATTGGGGGTGATTGACATCGGCATTACCGCTGAGCGTTACGATGCCGGTGGCCACCTGGTAGGTGATCGTCCTGGCCGTGGCTCTGACCAGTCCTTGCAGTTCGATCTCCTGTTGCAACACCACGGGATTACCGGTCAGCAATACTTCGCGGACCTTGCCATCGGTTTTCTCAACTTCGGCAAACTGGGCTTGGACCAGCAGAGTGCCCTGGCGAATGTCGACATTGCCGCGCAAAGTGGCTTTGCCATCACCCATCGACCCATCCGATGCATCCGCATTGATCAGCAGAGGTTTCAATCGATCAGTTTCCAGGGCCAGCACAGGACTGGACGCCAACAGTGGCAGGCAAGCAAGCAGCAGATGCAGGCGGCTACTGTGTCGCATAGCGCGCGCGCACCTGGTCCAGAAGTTCATAGGTTTCGTTGATCATATCGAGTTTCATTCCAACGGCATCCAGTCGGTCCTGGTCCTGCTGAATACTCACAGCGGCTTCCGTACTCGCCAGGCGCGGTGTGACGTTCAACATGACATCACGGGTCTGTATGCCCATTCTTTGCCTGCTGATCAGGTTCTGCTTTTGCAGATCCACCCGTCCAAGCAGGGATATAAATTCACGGTCGGCGGTGATAATGGCCGAATCAGCCGTAATGTACCACTCATCCTGATCCTGCAATATGCGCAGGCGCGGGTTCTCGATAGTTCCGATCTGACTGTCAGCCGTGTTCCGCAACATGGGGGCATCTACCCGCATATTCACCTGACCGTTTTTGTCCAGCAATACTCCGCTGAAATCCCACAAAGCATAACTCAGGCGTGTATCGAGGTCGGCAGGCGGCAGGCTGTCCTGATCGCGGTCAGAACGCACGATCAATCCCGTGATGACGGCCAGCGCCGCCATTGCAATGATGCCGTGCCAGGTTTTTCGATGAATCATCGGGGCAGGTAATCCTGCAACACCCCATCCAGCTTGCCTTGTGCGGCCAGGATAAGATTACACAATGCGCGTACTGCGCCCATGCCGCCGGATTCGGCGCTCACCCAATCCACCCGCTGGAGAACGATGGGATCAGCATCCGCTACCGTGGCACTGAAACCCACCCGGCCAAGCACCGGTAAATCAATCCAATCGTCGCCCGCGTAACAGATTTGCTCGGCGCTCAGTCCGCTGGCGTCCAGAATAGTCTGCAAGGCCTGCAATTTCTCTTCCACACCCTGAAATACCAGCTCGATACCCAGTTCCCGGGCGCGTTGAGTCACCATAGGTGACTCACGACCGGTGATGAGAGCGACCGGGATGCCACTGCGCTGCATGGCTCTGATGCCCGTGCCATCGCGGGTGGAAAAAACTTTCATTGCCTCGCCGGATTGGTCGAAATACAGGCGGCCGTCGGTCAGTATGCCGTCCACATCCAATGCCAAAAGCCGAACTTGCCGGGCCTTAGCGCATACCTCGTCACTGACCCCTCCAAGATAGATCGACATGCTGCTCAGACCACACCGGCTGCCAGAAGGTCCTGGAAGTTCAGGGCGCCCTGCAACTGGCCTTGTGCATCGATCACCAGCAAGCCTTGAATGCGGTATTCCTGCATCATCTGCATGGCTTCAACGGCGAGTGCGTCGGGGCTGATGTGCTTGCCTCCCCGCGTCATGATCCCGGTGATGGGCGTGGTATGCGGGTCCAGTGCGGAATCCAGCGCGCGGCGCAAATCACCATCGGTAAATACGCCGATCACTTTGCCATCGGCCTGCGTGATGGCACACATGCCCAGCCGTTTGCGGGTGACTTCGAGAATGGTCTCGCTGAGGCTGGCCGTTTCATTCACACGGGGAATTTTATCGCCGCGGTGCATGATGTCGCGGATGTGCAATAACAATCGGCGTCCGAGCGCGCCGGCTGGGTGTGAACGGGCGAAATCTTCCTTGGTAAAACCACGAGTTTCCAGCAAGGCCACCGCCAAAGCATCGCCCATCACCAGCGTGGCGGTGGTACTGGAAGTTGGTGCCAGACCCAGCGGGCAAGCCTCTTTGGCAACACTGACATCGATGTGCATATCGGCATGGAGCGCGAGGGTGGAGACCGGATTGCCGGTCATGGCGATCAGCGGTACGCCGAGACGCTTTAAAGGCGGCAATATGGCATTGAGCTCGTCGGTTTCGCCGGAGTTGGAGAGCAGCAAAACAACGTCCTCGGCCTTGATCATGCCCATGTCGCCATGACCGGCCTCTGCAGGATGCACAAAAAAGGCCGGTGTACCGGTGCTGGCCAGCGTAGCGGCAATCTTGCTGCCCACGTGACCTGACTTACCCATGCCGATCACCACGATGCGGCCTTTGCAGGACAACATCGCTTCACAGGCGGCAATGAATTGATCATCCACGCGATCAGGCAGTGCGTTGATGGCTGCGGCTTCCGTTTCAATGACGGCACGGGCGAGTGCCCGTATGGCTTGCTTGTTCATACGGCAATTGTACCTGTCATTGTGGCTGTCACGGGCCGCCCACTCATTTTGAGGAAAATGCGGTTTCAGACCGGCAAAACGCTGACCACGTTCTCTGCAGTTCGCCAGACCAGCACCTGGTAAACCACATACAACAGCATCAAGAGCGCACCTGAGGACCGGCGGATCCTGCCTGGGCCGCGTATGCCGTAAGCCATGAAAAACAACAGTACGGTAAACAGGAACATAACCGGCATGTCCTGAACCAGAATGGAACGTTCAAACGTAACCGGTGCGATGACTGCGGCGATTCCCAGAACTCCGAGAAGGTTGAACATATTGGAGCCGATGACATTGCCGATGGCGAGATCGTCTTCCTTGCGCAGCGCGCTGGTCAGCGAAGCGGCCAGTTCGGGCAGGCTGGTGCCCAATGCCACGATGGTCAGCCCGATCACGGTCTCGGAAACTTCCAGCGTGCGGGCAACACTGATCGAGCCCAAAACCAGGAAGTGTGAACTCAACGGCAGAATGATCAATCCCACACCCACCCACAAAAGCGCTTTGCGGGTGGGCATGTCGCTGGGTATTTCCGCGGCGTACTCCTGAGCCAGTGGATCGTCGGGTTCCTTGCGGGTACCCAGGCGAATCATCCACAGCACCAGACCGGCCAGGCCTACCAGCAGAAGGATGCCTTCCATGCGGCTGAAGTGAAGGTTGGCCGCCATGACGAAACTGACAATCATGATCAGCACCAACTGCGGGTATTCACGTTTCAGGGTTTGCGATTCCACTCGCAGCGGGTAAACCATGGCGGTGAAGCCAAGGATAAGACCGATATTGGCAATGTTGGAGCCTATGGCATTACCTACGGCCAGACCGGGCTTGCCCTGGTAAGCTGCCACGGCCGAAACCACCAGTTCCGGCGCTGATGTGCCGAATGCCACGATGGTCAAGCCTATGATGAGCGGAGAAACCCCCAGATTCCTGGCCATGGCAGCCGCGCCTGCTACCAGACGGTCAGCTCCCCACACCAGCAGTATGAATCCCCCCAGTAATTGGACCGCAGTAATCAGCATCAAGGCGCGAGTGTCCCTGCCATCATAGAACCTGGCGTGCGGCCAGTTAGGGCGCCAGTGGCGTATTTACGGGTGCCGTTACTGGTGCCGTTACAACGCCCATTGCCCGCGTCATTAATTGAGCCTTCCGCTGCCATAATTCCACTATGATCCCATTTCAGGATAACTGTTGTTTGCTGGCTGGTTTTCATTATGATGCCCGCTTTTGCAAGCTCGTAATCGAATGATTACGTGGAGCTTTGAATACAAGAGGCAATATAGTCTATGGATAGCAATACGATAGAGCAAATGATCTCTGCCGGATTACCGAACGCCACCGTCAGCGTAAGCGGTAATGACGGCGTGCATTTTGAGGCCGTCGTGATCAGCGCTGAATTTGCCGGCCGCGCAACGCTGCAGCGCCACCGCATGGTTTACGCCACGCTGGGAAGCCTGATGGGAAATGAAATACACGCATTGGGGCTTAAAACCCTGACTCCGGAAGAGCAAATCTGAGATGGCGCGGATCTGTATTGAAGGGGGAATAGCGCTACACGGTGATGTAAGGATTTCGGGCGCCAAGAATGCGGTGTTGCCCATACTGGTTGCCAGCATTCTGGGCAATGACACTTCTCGCATCAGCAATGTCCCGCACCTGCAGGATGTAACCACCACGATGGAATTGCTCGCCCGGATGGGCGCGGAACTGGGCATGAATGAGCGTATGCAAGTAGAAATCGATCCGCGCGGTATTGATCGATTCGAGGCGCCTTATGACCTCGTCAAGACTATGCGCGCATCCATACTGGTATTGGGTCCCCTGGTAGCCCGATATGGCCGCGCGATCGTTTCATTGCCAGGTGGTTGCGCTATCGGTTCGCGGCCGGTGGATCTGCATCTGCGCGGTCTTCAACAATTGGGTGCGGAAGTCACTGTGCAGAACGGCAACATCGAGGCGCGGGCTGATCGCCTGAAAGGTGCGCGCATGGTAATGGATACCGTATCGGTTACGGGCACCGAGAATCTGTTAATGGCCGCAACACTGGCGCGGGGTCTTTCGGTGATTGAGAACGCCGCACAAGAACCGGAAGTGGTTGACCTGGCCAATTACCTGATCGCCATGGGCGCGCGGATATCTGGTGCCGGAACCAACACCATCGAAATCGAAGGCGTTGAAGCGCTGTCTGGCGCTGATTACCAGGTATTGCCGGATCGCATTGAAACCGGAACCTATCTGGTGGCCGCGGCCATGTCCGGGGGCCACGTGCGTTGCACCCATGCCAACCCGCGGCACCTGGATGTGGTGCTGGACAAATTGCAGGATGCCGGTGGTGAAATCAGTAGTGGCGATGATTGGGTGGCGTTGAACATGCACGGGCGCCGGCCCAAGGCTGTCAGCATCACCACAGCCCCTTACCCGGCCTTTCCCACCGACATGCAGGCCCAGTTTACTGCGCTCAATGCCGTGGCCGACGGCACCGCAACCATTACCGAAACGGTGTTTGAAAACCGATTCATGCATGCGCAGGAGTTGCGCCGCCTGGGTGCCAACATTCAGCTCAAAGGCAATACTGCAATTGTCCGGGGTGTACCCAAGTTAACGGGCGCGCCCATCATGGCTACTGATCTGCGCGCTTCAGCAAGCCTGGTTCTGGCTGGCCTGGTTGCCGAAGGACAAACCCTGGTGGATCGGGTTTATCACATCGATCGGGGTTACGAAAATATCGAGGAAAAACTGGGACAACTGGGGGCCCGCATTCGGCGCATCGGTAATCGCGGTTGATTCAGGGCCTGTTACAGGCCCTAGCCCGATTGGCGCGAACTGCAACCCAGGCCACCGGTGTGCGGTTGACCGGCCTGTTGCAATTCAGCAATTCGCATTTCCATATGGTCGCCATCGGTTTTGCCGTGTTCGAGCCGCACTGTCAGGTAATCCAGCGCCGGGGCATGCCAGGCGCGGGTATATCGTGTGCTGTCGGTTGAACGAACGCGTTCTACCGGAATGGTCTCGAGGCAACCCAGGCTGGTTTCCAGCATTTCTATGGGTAATTTGCGGAAGCTTTGCGGCTTGACTTCGTTTTCGTCCACCAGCAAAAGGTCCAGATTCTCTTCGTTGTGACGCAGGCGGCGTTGTAGCTCCAGTTTCAGCGACAGGCCATCCAATGCCTCGCCCTGTAACGGCAGTTCCAGACTTTTCCGGTCGATTTCCACAGTGACCGTGTCCGAGGGCCAATCGAACAACGCAGTCCATTGGTTGCCGATACCCGCTACTGTCACATCGTGTTCGAAGCGCAATGGCAGAAAACGGCCGTCCTGCAGGTGACCTTCGACGTATTCACGATCTTTTGCCCGCAAGATGCGAGCCAGGCCATGAGTGCCGCTGCCCTCTGTGCTCATGATCCATTTATCGCCTTCATTCCGAAGCTGGATATGTGCTTTTCCCGCCAGCTTGCCGTTGCGATACAGGGAATAGCGCGCGCTGTACTCTTGCAGGTCACTCGCCAGCAGGTCTGCGGGCACAAGCAAGATCATCAGCACAAAGCCAATCGTGAAGGCAATTGTCGAGCCGATTGTTTTATTCAAGAAAACTCCCGTCAGTCTGCAATTGCAAGGGCGTAACCAGTACTTTGTCAGCATAAAAAACACGTTCCTGGCAGCAGCGTATCAGACCCTGGCAAAACAACCCGGTAGTGGCAACAATCAGTGCATGTTCACGGGGGGCCAGACGGGCCGCCAATTGCTCGGCCGTATCCTGTGCCAGCACAGGAATGCGCACTTGTGAGATCAATGGGCCCCCATCAAGTTCCCCGCTGACAAAATGGATACTGGCACCGTGTTCCGTATCTCCGGCCTGCAACGCCCGCCGGTAGGTGTCCGTGCCACGATAAAGGGGCAGTAGGGAAGGGTGCAGGTTGATCATCCGCCCACCAAAGGCCTGAGTCACAGCCGGACCGAGGATGCGCATGAAGCCTGCCAGCACTATCAGATCCGGATCCTGTTCGGCGATCAGCTCCGTTAAAGCGAGGTCGTAGTCCTCACGGTGGTTGAATTCCGTATGGGGCAGCACGGCGTAAGGCACCCCGGCTTTTGCTGCACGATGCAAACCTGGCGCATCAGCGCGATTGCTGATCACCTGTGTGAGATTCATCTCCAACTTGCCTTGATGGCGGGCATCAAGCAAAGCCTGCAGATTGCTGCCTGAGCCCGAAATCAATACCGTGACTCGGCAGGAACTCACCCTGTTCGGTACTCGACCTGCGACTCCCCCTTGCGGCTGACCACCTCACCGATATCCTGGCACGCAATGCCAGCATCCTGGGATGCTTTGATCAGGGCAGGCGCTGCGCGTTCGGCAACCAGCATCACCATGCCGATGCCGCAATTGAAGGTGCGGAGCATTTCCGACTCGGAAATGCCACCTTGCTTCTGCAGCCAGCTGAACACGGCTGGCCGGGGCCAGGCTGTGGGGTCAATGACCAGGCCACAATCTTCCGGAATCACACGAATGATGTTTTCGGTCAGTCCCCCGCCGGTAATGTGCGCCAACCCATCGATACCGCCATCGATTCCATTGTCATCGCGAGCTAGCATGGCCAGGACGGGTTTGACATACAGCGTGGTGGGGGCGAGAAGTGCCTCACCCAGCCTGACTTCAGAGCCATCCGGGTTAGTGAGTGTTTCCTCCAGGCTGGCCTGGCTATGCTGCATCACTTTGCGAATGAGCGAATAGCCATTGGAATGGGGCCCGCTGGACGCCATGCCCAGTAATCGGTGACCAGGCCTTATGCGGCTGCCATCGAGAAGGCGTGAGCGTTCTACCACGCCCACTGCAAAACCGGCCAGGTCATAATCTCCGGCGCCATACATGCCGGGCATTTCAGCGGTTTCGCCACCGATCAGCGAGCAGCCCGACAGGCGGCAACCTTCAGCGATGCCATTGATCACCGTTTCAGCAACTTCGAGCTCCAGTTTTCCGGTAGCAAAATAATCGAGGAAAAAAAGCGGTTCCGCGCCGCTGGTGAGTATGTCGTTCACGCACATGGCCACAAGATCGATACCTATGCTGTCGTGACGGTCCAATTGGCGGGCCAGCAGCAGCTTGGTACCCACACCATCGGTGCCGGACACCAGCAATGGCTGCTTCCAGCGTTGCAGATCCAGTTGAAACAGGCCCCCGAAGCCACCCAGACCGTTCAGCACCTCAGGGCGCAGGGTACGTTTCACGGCGGGCTTGATGCGTTCCACCAGTTCATTACCGGTGTCAATGTCGACCCCGG
>JBGTHE010000192.1:0-2033 GCA_041746335.1 Lysobacterales bacterium
TCACCAGGCCCAATTCTTTCAGGCCTGGCTCAGCAATGACCTGGCTCAAGCCTTCATGGTCGGGGACGGGGCCTGCCAGCAAGAGTGCAAAGGCCAGGGCAATCACGATCAAGCCCATGCCGGTGGCCGCCACCTGCTGCACTCGTGAGGCCAGTACCACGCCGCGCAGTTGCAGCACCGCAAAAACGGTAGTGATACTCAGCGCCAGCAAAACTTTCCAGCCAAGTAAAGCGGGAACCAGCAGTGCCAGGTACTCCGCCAGCACAATGGCTTTGAGGGCAATCACCGCGGGAAAACTGATCCAGTCGACCCAGCCCATCAGAAACCCGGCGTAGGGCCCCAGAGAGCGTCTCACCAGCACGTAGTAGCCGCCGGAACGCGGAGTCATGCCCACCAGCTCCGTAACCACGGCAGTACTTAAAAGAGCAAAAAGACCGACTGCCAACCACAGGCCGGTGTAGAGGAGGGGATCCGGAATTACCGATACGATCTCGCCCGGGGTGCGCATGATACCCAGGCCGATGATGGCGCCGATCCCGGCAGCGATGGCAAAACCGCCGCCCAGTATGCGTTTCAGGCCAGGGCTTTCTTCAGCCCCCGACTGTGCTTCCGTTGCGACTGCTACCATCGATCTGAGTGGCCTGTAACAGCCAAATCGGAAGCGCCTGGCTGGGTCTGACGGCGCCTGGCTTGGTCTTCATTCGGCCGATAGCTATGGCTATCGGCCTCACTCCAGACCGGCACCAGACACCGCCATCCCTTCGCCATGCTACTTCCACTTTGACTGTTACAGGCCACTGTCATATTAGCGCGTAGCGTTGACCATCTGCACCGGTCGGCTGGGCCTCGCACCACCGGCCTCGTAATAAGGCTCCATCTTCGGTGCCAGGCCAGCCAGGGTCTTTTCGCGATTGGCCGGGTTGGGATGAGTGCTGAGAAATTGCGGCGGCTTGCCACCGGGCAGATTGTTCATCTTGCGCCAGAGTGTAACCGCAGCATCCGGGTCGTAACCAGCCTTGGCCGCCAGTTCGATCCCGATTTCGTCGGCTTCAGTTTCTGCCGTGCGGCTGTTGGGTAAAGTAACGGCCAGGGATGCTGCAGCGGCGGCACCTGCACCGGCTGCTGCATTGTCTGAGGCTACACCAACGGCCATCACTCCAATGCTGCTGGCCATGGCCATCGACATTTTCTCGGCTGTGTGATTGGCCAATGCGTGGGCAATTTCATGACCCATCACCTGGGCCAGTTCGTCGTCGGTCGGTTTGATCTTCTGGATAAGACCGGTGTAAATCGCCATTCGCCCACCGGCCATGCACCACGCATTTACGGTTTCCGGCTCGTCAATCACCGCCACACTCCATTTCCAGTTGGCGGATTCCGGCCGCATCACTACGGCCTGGGCCACCAGTTTCTGGGTGATGGTGTTAACGCGGCGAATCAGCGCACGGTCGGTAGACAGGTTGCCTTCCTTCTGGATTTTGCCGATTTCCTGCACATAGGCCTGAGCTGACGAGCTGATGGCTGTATCTTCGGACACCAGCATCAGTTGCCTGCGACCGGTGGGGCTGGTGGCGCAAGCGCTCAGCAGCAAACAGCAGATTAAAACAATCAGGGTTCGATGAATGGTAGTTGTCATGATTTCGGACCTTCTTTAAAGGTTGATAAACGCAAATTCGCTCAGGCGCCCGCGGCAGGGGTGTACCGCCCTGTTCAATGAGGGTAAATCATTGAATATGAAGCCCAGCAGAATGGCACTACTTGGTTTGGGCTTATCTCGACCCTGGTGAATCCCCGCTCGAAGCCTGTTTAAAAGCCGATTCCTGCCTGTGCAGGCTGTTGGCAGCTTCGAACACTGTGTCACTGCCGCAAGCGAAATGCAACGCGCCGATCGGACACTTCCGTTACTCCCCCGGTAAGGCAAACCGCTATAATTTTCCACCCGCATAGCCTGGACCTTGCCTGCCATGAGTATTTTCGATCACCCCGAATACGACCAGCACGAGTCGGTGAGTTTTTTCAGCGATGCCGAAACC
>JBGTHE010000193.1:0-2745 GCA_041746335.1 Lysobacterales bacterium
GCTGCAGATGAGTAAAGCGCCATGGTAGAACGGCCTCGCGCTGATACTGCCACTGTATTCTCCCTGTTAGTCTCAGTTGGTTAAGACACCCCGAATGATTCAGGGCAGCGGTATGGATTTACGGAAACTCTGATTTATTCAGAGCTTTCTTAATGTACGTCACGCCAGTATTCGACTTTCAAGGCAAAGGCGAGCAAGGCAAAAACAGTCAGGAACAACATCACCCAGATGCCGATGGATTTTCTTTGCAGCTTGGTTGGTTCGCTGAGATAGTCAAGAAATGTAACTATTTCGCGGACAGTGGTTTCATATTCTTCCGGCGTTTGTAAACCCGGTTTGTCCAGCACCAGATGATCAATCACTTCTGCGCCACCTTCGGCGGCGTACACCGGTTTCTGAATACCCTGGAATTGCCATAACACATGAGGCATTGCAACATTGGGCAGCAGCAGGTTATTCCAGCCGCCGTTTTCATCCTGATAAAAGCCCTTCAGATACGAAAACAGCCAGTCATTGCCACGGGAACGAGCAACCAGGGACAAATCAGGCGGAGCCTTGCCCAACCACTGGGTAGCGTCGTCCGGCCGCATGGCGATGTCCATGGTCTCACCAATTTTGGCGTCCGAGAACACCAGGTTGTTCATGACCATGTCTTCACTCAGGCCCAGATCTTCCGACAAACGGTTGTAGCGCATGTATTGCGCGCTGTGGCAGGACAGACAATAGTTAACGAACCATTTAGCCCCACTCTGCACCGCCGCAAGGTCCCGAATGTTGACCTGAGCGTGCTCGATATGGGCACTACCACCTGCTGCAGCCATGGTAGTCACACTCAGGCTGCCGGTGAGCATCGCGACGATGAGAACCAGAGCATATTTTTTCATCAGTGGGTCACCCGCTCGGGAACTGGCTTGGTCCTTTCCCTGGGGCTCAGGAAGAACAGCAGAATGAAATAGGCGAAATACACAAAGGTCCAGATACGCATTTCGAGGGTCTGAGCCTGGGTACCTTCTGAAACAGCCAGAATGCCCAGCCGGATAAAGGCCACAACGAATAGCCCAAGCATGATTTTGTACTGTAACCCGCGGTAACGGATGGATTTCACCGGTGAGCGATCCAGCCAGGGCAGGAAAAATAGCACCATCACCGAGGCACCCATCAGTAATACACCCATCAACTTGTCCGGAACGGCCTTAAGAATCGCGTAGAAAGGCGTGAAATACCAAACAGGCTTAATAAGTTCAGGAGTAACCAACGGGTCTGCCGGTACAAAATTGTCATGTTCCAGGAACAAGCCACCGGCTTCGGGCCAGAAAAAGATGATGAAGGCGAATACCAGCAGGAACATGGACACGCCAAAAATGTCTTTGACCGTGTAATAAGGATGGAATGGTATTCCATCCAAAGGGTTGCCATCTTCGTCTTTGACATTCTTGATCTCAATTCCATCCGGATTGTTGGATCCGTTTTGATGCAGCGCCGCCAAGTGCAACACCACCAATACCAGCAGCGCCATAGGAATGGCCACCACGTGCAGGGCAAAAAAGCGATTAAGCGTGGCATCGGAAATGAAGAAATCACCCCTGATCCATTCGGTCAACGGCTCGCCTATGCCGGGAATGGCACCAAACAGGTTGATGATCACCTGAGCACCCCAATAAGACATCTGGCCCCAGGGCAATACATAACCCATGAAGGCTTCTGCCATCAACGCCAGGTAAATAATCATGCCGAATATCCACAGCAGTTCACGTGGCTTGCGGTAGGAACCATAAAGCAAGGCTCGAAACATATGCAGGTAGATCACGATGAAAAAGAAGGAGGCTCCCGTTGAGTGCATGTAACGGATCAGCCAACCCCAGTCCACGTCACGCATGATGTATTCCACCGAGGCAAAGGCTTCCGCCGCCGAAGGTTTGTAATGCATGGTGAGGAAAATGCCCGTGACAATCTGTATGACCAGTATCAGGAGGGCCAGTGAGCCCATGTAGTACCAGAAATTGAAATTTTTCGGAGCGTAATACTTTGCCAGATGATCGTTATAGAATTGCGTGACCGGCAGACGTTCGTCTATCCAGCTCATGAATCCACCGGCTTTTTTGGCAAATGTGCTTGCAGGCTTGGCCATTACGCGACCCCCTCAGGACTTACGCCTATCACCAATGTCCTCTCATCCAGAAAGCTGTAAGGTGGTATGCGTAAATTGGTGGGTGCAGGCACTGCCTTATAAACTCGTCCGGACATATCGAACTTGGATTTATGGCAAGGGCAGAAGAAGCCGCCTTTCCAGTCTTCATCAAACGGTTCGGGGCCCACTGTAGGTATGACCTGGGGCACGCATCCCAGATGGGTGCAATGCATATTCACCACCAGATACTCGGCTTGCAACGACCTGGCTTCATTTAGCGCGAAGGCGGGTTGCTCGGATTCCAGGGAGGTCGGGTCGCGCAGACGATCATCGAGAGCGGGAAGTAAGTCCAGTGTTTGCTTGCTACGGCGCAAAATCCCGATTGTCTGGCCACGCCATTGAACCTTGAGCAACTGCCCTTCTTCCAGGCCTTCAATATTAACCTGCACCGGAGCGCCAATAGCTTGTGCTCTGGCACTCGGTTTCCAGGACTCCAGGAAGGGTATTGCAGCAATTCCGACTCCTGTAGCACCTACGACCGAAGTCGAAGCGATCAGGAACCGGCGCCGCCCGTTGTTCACGCCATCAGTTGGCATCAGTTTTTGTCTCCAGCGGAG
>JBGTHE010000194.1:0-2625 GCA_041746335.1 Lysobacterales bacterium
TGATGATCAGTTTGCGCGCCACCAGCTTTTCCACCAACTGGCTGCAGGTAGATTGGTGAATGGAAAGGCGTTCTGCCAACTTCGAAATGCCCATGCCGGACATATTATTGATTTCCTGCATGATCCACAGTTGTGATCCGGTCACGCCGCAGGTTTGCTCGATCTCGCGAAAATGCTGGCGCACCGAACCATAGATGATTCGAAATTTCTTCAGCACCGTAACTGAAAGCAGTTTTTTGCTGCGATTGCTCAATTGGCTTTCTCCATGGGTTGTTGTTTCATCAAACAGATTCAACCGGATTATAACTTGCATTATTAATGCACATCAATTATATTTATACCGATGTATTTTGCATCCTGCTTAATAAATCCCACTTAGGAGAACATTCATGAATAGAAATTTATCGATGCTGGTACTCGCGTCCATTGCACTTGCTGCTTGCTCCACGACTCCCAAGGTGGCAACTGTGGAGTCCGCTCCACAGCCAACTTCTGCCGGTAACCCATCAATCGCTGCACCTGCCGAATCAACTGCCATGCGTCCCACCGATGTCAGCTCGGATAATCTAGCGACACAATTGCAGGAGATGAAGCAGAACAGCGTCTACTTTGACTTTGATAGATTTTCAATCAAACCCGGGTTTCGCGAAGTCATTCAGCGTCAGGGAGATTTTCTGAAAGCTCACCCCAATATCTTCCTCACTCTGGAGGGCAATGCCGACGAGCGGGGCAGCGGTGAATATAACCTCGCCCTGGGAGACAAGCGCGCAAACTCTGTACGTAAAGCTCTTGAGTTTATAGGGGTATCCAACAACCGCATAAATGCGGTTAGCTACGGCGAGGAAAGGCCCAGGTTGAACTGCCATGAAGAAAAGTGCTGGATGGAAAACCGTCGCGTTGACTTCACGGGCAAGCAGGACTGACATTGACCCCGCTACTCCCGCTCAGAGACGAACACACGCTCAACATCCTTCTTAATGGCAGGGTCATGCTCTTCGGCGAGGTATTGGCGGACGTGTTTCCTGACAGGACGGTGCTGGGCGGCGCGCCGTTCAACGTGGCATGTCACCTGAAGGCATTTGGGCGCAACCCGGTTTTGCTGTCGCGCGTCGGCGATGACGCCCTGGGCAAAGACGTGCTCGAAGCCATGCAGCGCAAGGGGATGGAAATCACAGGGGTGCAGTTGGACAAGATTCATCCGACCGGCAAAGTGAAAATACATCTGGAGAACGGCGGCCACCGCTTCGAGATACTGTTTGCTCAAGCCTACGATTTCATCCATCCGGCGGTCGCACGCATGGTCCGGCTTCCGCTCTCCCCCGCGCTGGTGTATTTCGGCACGCTGGCGCAGCGGCATGAAGTTTCCCGGCGTGCGCTGAGCACATTGCTGCGCAGCACCAACGCGGCAAAATTTCTGGACATCAATTTGCGCGTACCCTGGTATGACGAACAGACGCTGCATTTGGCCCTGCAATTTGCGGATATTGTGAAGCTGAATGCGGATGAACTGGTTACGCTGGCGGAAATGTTCAAGCTGACCGGTTCAGAACCTCAAGACCATGCACGCCAACTTACCAGCCGCTTCAAACTGGAATTGGTGGTGGTCACCTGCGGGGCGGAAGGCGCGTGGCAGATCGACCATAACGGCAAGATAACCGAAGCCGCCGGCACCCGACAGCCTGTCGCAGTGATTGACACGGTCGGAGCGGGCGACGGCTTTGCCGCCGTGTATATGCTGGGCGCGCTGCGCCGCTGGCAACCGCTCAGGACGCTGGAGCGGGCCAATCAGTTCGCCGCAGCGATTTGCGGCATACGCGGCGCTGTTCCAGACCAAGCTGATTTTTACACACCATTCATCAAGGAGTGGGGTCTGTGAAAAAGCAACCTTCCACACCCAAAAAACCCCTGTACATCGTATTGATCAGTGTGCATGGCCTGATTCGCGGCCACGATCTCGAACTGGGGCGCGATGCGGATACCGGCGGTCAAACCAAGTATGTCGTGGAGCTCGCCCGCGCCCTGGGAGAACGCGAGGATGTCGAAAAAGTGGTGTTGCTGACGCGGCGCGTCCTGGATAGCCAGGTCAGTTCCGATTACGCACAAGTATTCGAACCTTTGTCAGAGAAGGCGAGCATCGTGCGTATCGAATGCGGAGAGCAGAAATATCTGCGCAAGGAAATGTTGTGGGACTCGCTGGAGAATTTTTCTGACAACGTGCTCGCATACCTCAAGTGCCAGGGACGTGTCCCGGATATCATCCATAGCCATTATGCGGATGCCGGCTATGTGGGCTCACGACTTTCCCATCAACTGGGCGTTCCGCTGGTACATACCGGCCATTCGTTAGGCCACAGCAAGCGCAAACAACTGCTGGCGAGCGGCATCAAGCACGCAGGAATCGAAACGACCTACAATATTTCCCGCCGCATCAATGCGGAGGAAACCACGCTGGGCGTTGCCGAGCGCGTCATCACCAGCACTCAGCAGGAAATAGAACAACAATACGGACTGTACGATTTCTACCAGCCGGAACGGATGCGGGTCATTCCCCCCGGCACAGACCTGGAGAAATTCTTCCCGGCACAGGGCGACGAAAAACACAGCGAGATCGCCAGCGAGCTCAAG
>JBGTHE010000195.1:0-3047 GCA_041746335.1 Lysobacterales bacterium
GGTTCAATTGGCCTCGACAGTATCAGATTCCGAGTTGCTCAAAAGTGAACCAGCGCACTTGCTGCATCTGCTGTTCAACGAGGATACCGTCAGGTTGTTTGAGGACGAACCCATGCAGTTTGCCTGCAAATGCTCCACAGATCGCGTGGCTGGCGTGTTGCAATCTCTGGGTCAACTGGAGATGGAGACGCTGCTTGTCGAACGTGGTGTGGTTGAAATCAGCTGTGAATACTGTGGCAAAGATTATCAGTTCGACCGAGTAGATGTGGCCAGTCTGTTCTCCGATCCCTCAGTAAGGTTGGACAGTCCTTCCGGTGTGCAGTGATCTGTCGGTAGATTGTTTGCCGGAATCCCGTGATGCAGGATGAAATCGGCGAACTGATACATCGTAACTACCCGATGTTGCGAATCTGTCTTGCCTATGTAAATCAAAGCCTTTGTCCCAAGCTGCTGGCTCTGTACGGATTGCTCGCGACCATTGAAGAAAGCCTGTACCGCGCAAGTGATCCAGTGGTTTCCAGTGCCAAATTGGCGTGGTGGTACGAAGAGTTGCGTCGTGCCAGGGATGGCAACAGCACCCATCCACTGTCTCTTCAACTGCAATCCAGTGGTGCACTGGCGCTATGGCCTGAAGCGTTGATTGAGCGTATGTTCAAGCTAGCTATAGAGCGCGTTGAAGCTGCAGGTGTCAACGATGAAAATAGCCTGCACCAACTTTGTGAATCCCTAGGCCTGGTTCATTTGGAACTGGAGCTGGCATTGCAGAATATTTCATTGCCTGATCAGAGAGCGAATCAGAAAGCGGTAAGACGTCTGGCTGCCATTAATGGTTTGATGCAGCTTTTCAGGGAAAGCTATCAAACCAGACAGCCCACGTACTATTGGGTGCCTTTGAGTGACTGTGGACGCCTCGGCATTGAACGACTGCAGATTGTTGAAAAACCGTTCGACACAAAAGTTCGTCAGGTTTTTGAGGGTATTGTAAAGCGTACTCTGGATCGGGAAAGTAGGGTGCCGAATTTAGCCTTTCTCAAAGAATTGCCGAAATCCTGGGCGGAGCGGAGTAAGCATTGGCTTTTGCTGAGCATGTTGCAGCAGCGACAATTATCACTGTTGCAAATCAAGCTGGCAAAACCCGGTTTCACCGGCCACACCCGGGACCGCTGGCAGCAAGTCCGTCTGGGTGATGGTTGGTTTGCCTGGCGCATAGCCCGGCAATTGAATGCATCTGTTAAGGTCGGCAATAGTGGTGAGGATGTATGAGCATGATCGAAGTTCAGGGGTCCTGTCACTGTGGTGCAGTCAACTTCACGGTACAAGCCAAGCCAAAAATCGTAGTACAAAAATGTAATTGCAGTATGTGTGCACGGTGCGGGTTTGTTCACTACATCGTGCCTGCCAGCCACTTCCAGCTGAACTCCGGTGCGGATAATCTAAGCGAATACTGCTTCAATACCGGAGTGGCGAAACATTTATTTTGCAGAGTTTGCGGCATTAAATCTTTTTATATTCCGAGGTCAAATCCTGATGGCTATAGCATCAACGTCAATTGTGTCTCCTGGCCAGATTCAGTGGAAATAATCGAAGAAGGATTTGATGGAAACGACTGGGAAAACCATGCTGGAACGCTGAAGCATCTCAGCAGAGATTGAGAATGTCTGTATAGCTTTACTACGTGTCTTTCAGAATATTGGGGCCTGCGCCGGCAGTCTTTTCATAAATACCTTTTTCAGCTTTCTCATAACGAGTAAAGCCGTGCTTCTCCAGGCTGCCCCGCTCCAATGATGCATCAGCTTTCCCCAAGCTGGGTGCCGAAATAACGCGGCGAACCGGCTGATGGCACTGCGGGCAATATTCTATGGCCGATTCGGTCAGTTTTTGCAGGCAATCAAATCCTGCCATGCAGTAGCTGCAGTCTGTTTCTTTTGTGGGTCGATACTCGTAAATCGGCATTGTTAAGATTTTCCTGATTATTACGCTGGGTTGTGCACACCGCGCAGCGCGAACGATGTCATGAAATCACCGGTTGCAATCACAAAATAAGCCTATACGAACAACTAAAAGGAAACCACCATTGCTGTTCACAGGCTGGATGACCGCAGGAATGCTCGAAGAAGTAATTTTTTGCTCAGATACAGTAGCGGGAGTGGTTTGGCCCTTGATGAAAAGGAGCTTGTGCTGAACTCCCCATTTAACTTCCTTATGCGAGGGCTTGACATGGACCCGGTGCGCTGTTTGACTCATTCGGATGTCAGTAACAGCAATCAGAAAGAGGAGCTGCCGTGACTAGCGAGCACGCCCGGACAATAATCATCACAGGAGCTGCAGGTGGATTGGGTTCTGCTCTGAGCACGGTGGCAGCGGTTAATGGCTGGCAGGTCATCATGATAGACAAAAACAAGAGAGCGCTGGATAAACTCTACGATGGGATTGTTTCTTCGGGTGGGAAAGAACCATTTCCGCAGCCTATGGATTTATCGGCGATTGGGCCAGTCGATTGTCAGCAATTAGTAACTGCAATTCAGCAACAGTTCGGGGGTCTGGATGCTTTAGTTCATTGTGCCGTTTCGTTTTCGGGTTTGCAGCCTCTTGATCTGATTGAGCCCGCAGCCTGGCTTGAACAAATGCAGGTCAACGTCAATGCACCCTGGTTGCTGAGTGTCTGTTTCTTACCACTCTTGCGTGCGCGTACAAGGTCCAGCTTGATATTTGTGCTCGATGAACAGGCGAGGTCAAAGGCCCTATGGGGTGCGTATGGGGTTAGCAAGGCTGCGACTGAGGCCCTGGCTGATCATTTCCGGGCAGAACTTATCAGCACACCAATATGTGTACATGCAATCGAACCGGGGCCCATGCGGACGGCATTACGTTCGAACGTTTACCATTCCGAGAATCCGGCAGAGGTTGAACTCGCTGACCCGAAAGCCAGCCAACTTTTTACTATCCTCGAAAATGCTGATAAACAACGACAGCTTAATGTGCGACTGGACAATCGGGATGGCACAGTTGAGTTCGCTCAAGAGCGAATTTACAGTTCAAGCAGCACT
>JBGTHE010000196.1:0-3892 GCA_041746335.1 Lysobacterales bacterium
GCCGGCGCGCGGTTGCCATCTATCAACACCCGCCTGGGTTGCGGCAGCAGTGCGATCACAGCCCGCTGCATACCCAACAGGGTCGCCTGCAGTATATTCAGACGGTCTATGTCAGCCACTTCGATGTGAACGATGGACCATCCCAGCGCAAATCGTTGAATCTGTTCAAACAGCGTTTCCCGCTGCAATCTGCTCAGGCGTTTGGAATCGTCCAGCCCGTCGATGGGCCGATGCGGGTTCAGTATGACGGCTGCAACGACTACCGGGCCAGCCAAGGGGCCACGGCCGGCTTCATCGACTCCGGCAATGAGCCCGGTAAGCGGCTCCAGGTGAGTACTCATACTGATTGCATCAGCCGGATGACTGCGGCTGCAGCGCGGCTGCTGGCATTACACCGCAGCTGATGATGTATGGCATCGAATCGGAGCTGCACCCTGCCGGATGCTTCCGCATCATCCAGCCAGGCTGATGCAGCCTTGGCCAGGTTTTGACCGGACGCTTCATCCTGGATCAGCTCAGGAATCAAGGATTCACCCGCCAGGATGTTGGGCAATGCAAAAAATTGCCGTTTAATCAATCTGAGGTTTTTCGCCACATGGTAGGTTGCCGGAGCCAGCTTGTAGGCCATGACCATGGGCCGGTTAATCAAAAGGGTTTCCAGTGTAGCCGTGCCAGAGGCGCACAGCACCACGTCAGCAGCTGCAATCACGGTACGCGGTTTACCAAGCTTCGTGTGCACATTTTTCAACCCGACCTTTGCCAGGTTCTCTGAAAATGCCGTCGTAACCCGCTCATTCGCTATGGCTGCAACTACCTGCAATTCAGGCCTGGTTTGCCGCATGAGGTTCGCAGCCTCCAGCATGGGTGCTGACAATCGGCTGACTTCGCTGAGTCGGCTCCCGGGCAACAGTGCCAGTACAGGGGCGTTCTCAATCAACCCCAGGGCGTGTCGCGCGGCAGCCATATCGGGGCGGCCTTCAATCTGATCGGCCAGGGGGTGGCCAACGTAAACCGCAGCAACATTGTGATTGGCATAGAAAGCTGGCTCAAAAGGGAACAGGCAGAGTACCAGATCGGCTGCGCGGGCAATTTTCTGCACTCGCCCGGGCCGCCAGGCCCACACCGTTGGGCTGACATAGTGCACGGTGCGTGTGCCTTGTGCTTTGAGTTTGATTTCAAGGCCGAGGTTAAAGTCCGGCGCGTCTATGCCGATAAACGCATCGGGGCGCAGAGCCAGCAATCGCCGTTGCAAGTCCCGTCGGATACTCAGTAGCCGGGGAAAATGTGCCAGCACTTCGAACAAGCCAAAAACAGCCAGTTCTCCGCTATTCCACCAGCATTCCATCCCCGCAGCTTGCATTTGCTCACCACCGATACCGACGAAGCGGGCCTGGGGAAACTGCATTCTGAGTTTTTCAATCAGTGGAGCAGCCAACTGGTCACCCGAGGTTTCTCCGGCAACCAGGGCAATGATGGGCTGTTCACGCATACTGGTTCTCTGCCTTCGAATGCGTGTGGCGGGGCCTAACGAATCAGGCTTTTTCCAGTCTTCTCCAGGAAATGGACCAATGGACGAATTTCTTCAGAGGTTTCCGCCATTTCCTGCAATTTCAGCTGGGCTTCTTCCAGTGTCAGACCGGAGCGGTACAGTACTTTGTATGCACGCCGGACTTGCTGCACCTGTTCTGCACTGTAACCTCGCCGCCTCAGGCCTTCGGTGTTGACGCCTCGGGCCTTGGCTTTTTCACCGGAAACGGTGACGTAAGGAGGAATGCTTTGATTCACGTAGCTTGCGAAGGAGGTGAGGCTGTGTTCACCAACGATGCAGAACTGGTGGATCAGAGTGTAACCCGAGAGTATGGCAAAGTTACCTACCGTGACATGACCAGCCAGTGAGGCATTGTTGGCCATGATTATATTGTCCCCCAGAACGCAATCGTGGGCGATGTGAACGCAGGCCATGATCCAGTTGTTATTGCCAATGATGGTTTTGCCACCACCCTGCATAGTGCCGCGGCTGAAATTGCACAGTTCACGGACATAGTTGTTATCACCCATGATCAGTTCCGTATCTTCTCCGGCGTATTTTTTGTCCTGCGGTTCTTCACCAAGGGATGCAAACTGGAAGATGCGATTGTTCTTGCCTATGGTTGTGCGCCCTGTAATGACCACGTGCGGGCCGATCCAGCTGCCCGAGTCGATGCGGACCTTTGGGCCGATCACGCTGAATGGACCCACTTCCACATCATCAGCCAGCTCGGCATTGGGATCGATAAGTGCTGAGGGGTGAATGCCGCTCATTTATCTTTACCTGCGCACATGATTTCGCAACTGGCTACCGTTTTGCCCGCTACTCGCGCTTCGCATAGGTATTGACCCATGCTTCGAATGATGCGCCTCTGGATAACATCCAGTTCCAGCTGATCGCCTGGTTTGACAATCTGGGTAAAACGCGCATTGTCGATTTTGACCAGGTAGTACAACTCCCCACGACGCCCTTCAAGCTCAGCATCCAGGTGCGCCAGCATGCCGGCAGCCTGGGCCATGGATTCTATGATCAATACGCCGGGCATTACGGGATTCCCCGGGAAGTGCCCGCTGAAAAATGGTTCGTTGATGGAGATGCTCTTGAGTGCAACCAGCCTTTTTTCCGGCTGTACCTGCATGGCAACAACGCGGTCAACCAGCAGGAATGGAAATCGGTGAGGCAGAAATTGCATGATCCGATCTGCTTCAACCGGCTCCTTCAGGATGTTCTCAATCATTTTTTAAAGGGTCCGTTGTACTGCGTTCCAGTTTAAATACTTTGCGCGCCAATTGATCCAGTTTACGCAAACGGGACAGGTTTCGCTGCCACTCTGTAAGTGGTTGTGCCGGAATCAGCGAAGTCCAGGTGGAGCCCGCCTCCATAATTGAGTAGTAGGCTGTGCTGCGTGCAGCGATGGTAACCCGGTCGGCAATCTCGATATGGCCCTGGACGCCGCAGCCGCCGCCTAACAGGCAATAACGGCCTATGCGCGTGCTTCCGGCGACGCCAGCCTTTGCCGCCATGGCCGTATGTGCGCCGATGTAGACGTTGTGCGCAATCTGCACCAGATTGTCGATGCGCACATCTTCCTCCAGAATGGTATCGCCAATCGCGCCGCGGTCTATGGTTGTGCAGGCGCCGATTTCACAATCATCACCGATAACGACACGGCCCAATTGCGGGACTTTTTCCCAATGATCTTTGGCAAATGCGATGCCGAAACCATCGGCTCCCAACACAGCGCCTGAATGCACAATCACGCGCTGGCCCAGTTGGGTCCGGTGGTAAAGGGTGACATTGGCATAGAGCTGGCAGCCTGTACCCAGCTTGCTGCCTCGTCCGATCACGCAACCGGGCCCGATGGAAGTGGCGTCACCGATTTCACAATCGGCTTCAATCACCGCCTGCGGGCCAATGGCGACATTTTTTCCCAGTAGCACTGAAGGATGCAGGAACGCAGTCGGGTGTATGCCCACTTCCTGTTGGGTTGTGGGGGCAAATAATTGGGCAATGCGCGCGTAGGCCAGGTAGGGGTCATCAGCAACCAGACAATGACCTGGACAGGAATCCCTGTAGTCTTGCTTTACAACGATGACACCGGCCGAACTGAGGGCCAGATCGGTTTGGTAGATTGGGTTGGCCAGGAAACTGACCTGCGAGCGAGTAGCACCGCGAAGCGTGCCCACGCCGTCCACAAGGTGGTTCGGATCGCCTTTGAGTTCCAGACTGAAGCGCTCAGCCAGTTGTGACAGGCTGTAAGTGCTCTGGGAGTTCAGCATCCGAAATTGGGCCGGGCTGTCAGCGATTCATCTGCTCAAGTTGGTCCGCGGTGTATTCGGCTTCCAACTGATCAAGTATCAGATC
>JBGTHE010000197.1:0-1828 GCA_041746335.1 Lysobacterales bacterium
ACTTCGAGCGTGTTAAGCCAGCCTTCTCCCCTGCAACGCGATCCAGCGAAAAAACCGGCCCGGCGGCTAAACCAGGGCCGCGACCGGCTCTCGCGACGGCGATGACTCCGCATGCCAGCACGGCTCGTCCAGACACAGGGAGGTCGCGACCTCCGCCTTTGGCATCAGCTGTCGCAGCGCGCGCAGATAGACCTCGCGCTTGAACGACACGACGTTGCCAACCGGATACCAGAAGTCGACCCAGCGCCAGATGTCGAATTCGGGATGGTCACAGGCGTCGAGTCGCACCCGATCCTCGCCACCGACCAGGCGCAGCAGGAACCACACCTGTTTCTGTCCGACGCACAGCGGCTTCTCGCGACGCCGCAGGTAGCGGGTCGGCAGCCGGTAGCGCAGCCATCCCGCAGTCGAGCCGAGCACCTCGACATCGTGCTCCGCAAGACCGGTCTCTTCCTCGAGCTCCCGGTACATGGCCTCGATCGGCGTTTCGTCCGTGCGCATGCCGCCCTGCGGAAACTGCCAGCCGTCGCGCGAAATACGTCGTGCCCAGAACAACCTGCCGTCGGCGTGCATCAGCACGATGCCAACGTTCGGTCGGTATCCGTCCGGATCGATCATCCGACGGTCCCCCGTTAACTAGATGTCCTGATTCTTCCACACCCCTGTTCAGGTGAACAAGCCGTGAATCGGGCAATGAGGTGATGTCGACGAGAAATCCCGCGCGCGAAAGTGCTTCATTCGAGACGATGACGCGCGTGCACCGCGCCCGTGGCAAGCCGATTCTGTCCCAGTTTGCGCAGCCCAATCGACTCGCGATCAGAGTCGGCTCCATACGTCTTTCCTTGACACACCACGCTGCGGGCGGAAGAATCGCCGCCCCTCCCTGCACTCTCCGCGCCGCGTCCCAAACGGCCCGCAGCGAGGCGCTTTGGCTATGTAGCTCAGCCGGTTAGAGCACAGCACTCATAATGCTGGGGTCGGTGGTTCGAGTCCACCCATAGCCACCATCGAGATCCTCCATTTTCTTGTGCCGCATCAGGCACTTGGGGCAGACGCGTCCAACGATGGCCACGGTCGCGAGCAGTGCCGCGCAAGCTATGTGCCCGGTTGTGCCCGGTTCCGTGCCCAACTTTTTCGCGCCGGGTCGACCTGGACGTCCAAAACGACCCCAGCATCCTGTGCCCGGTCAGCACGGGTTCGAGTCGACGCTTACCGAGCGGACTTGGTGGGAGAAGATCCAGCAGGCACGCAAGCTCATGCGCGCGCCGCGTGCTGAGAAGCGCAGCGCCCAGGTGCGCGCCTTCGTGGAGCACCCGTTGCGGATCATGAAGTGCGTCTTCGGAGTCGTGAAGGTTCGTTTCAAGGGTGTGGCCAAGAACACCAAGCAGGTCTTCGCGCTGTTTGCGGTTGCGAATCTCTACCTCGCGGGAAGGCATCTGTTGCCCCAGCCAGAAGTTGCACCCGCAGTTCGGCCAAAGGCAAGGATGCGCGCTCGAATGCCCGAAAACAGCCCGGAAATCGACCGGAAGTTGGAAAAACGAATCACACCGCAGCCGATGGTCGTCGCAACGGCCGATTTTTCAGGGGTTCCCTGGCGTCAGGGCGATCGCTGAACCTTGAGCGGCACATCCGTAACGGGCATCTCGAGGCCTGCTGGAATACTTCGCAGCGGCCGACTCCTTCATTCCAACTTCGTGATGAATGACGCACCGCAGCGCTGGCATGTGTGATCCAACCTCAATCTCCAGGCGTGGTGGTCGCGGGTGTCCGGGCATCAACCTGCCTATCGCCCGAAGACGCCTGCCCAGCCTGGCTCAGGAAATTCCTG
>JBGTHE010000198.1:0-1870 GCA_041746335.1 Lysobacterales bacterium
TGACCAGCACAAGCAAAGTGAAAAGCAAGATGAAATGGATGAACAAGCCTGTGATGACCGTTAGTACGTACCAGCCAACGCCGGAAATCTCCTGCCAGAAGGCTTCACCGCCACCTGCGGCCCCCAGCTTGGCGGCAATCAGCGCAAATATACCGACAGGGGAGAGGTACATCAGCCAGATGACGAGTTTCATCATGACTTCATTCAGGCCGTCGAAGAACCCCAGCAAGCCCTGTCCTTTTTCACCAATGGTCGTCAGCGCGATGCCGAACAGCAGGCAAAAAACGATGATTGGCAAAAGCTGCATATCGGTTGCGGCCGCAAACAGGTTGGGGGTGATCAGGGTGCGAATGATGTCGGTTATGCCAGTGGCTTCAAGTGTCGCAATTTCGTCAGGCAGGGGGCCGGCAGCAGCACCCATATCGGCCCCGGGTTGGATAATATTGACCATGATCAGCCCCAGAGAGACCGCGAGCGCAGTAGTCGTAACGTAATACAACAGGGTGACTCCGCCCACCCTGCCAAGCTCGCGTACATCTCCGATGGTGGCGATGCCGGTAATGACGGCTGCGACTATCAACGGGATGATGAGCATTTTAAGGGCATCCAGGAACATCTCACCAATCCAGCCTATAGCTTGCATGGCAGTTCCAAAATACCAGCCACAAAAGATACCTGCTATCGCGCCGGCAAGGATGGCCCAGAGGAGGGTGTTGTTTTTCAGCATAACGTTATTTCATTGTTTGCAATCTGGAATATAGGGGGATCAACAGTTGCTGGATTTGGGCCCCCGTATTCTGAATACATATTCCGCAGTCAAACTGCCCCGACAATGCTGTACCCGCAATCCACATAGGTAATCTCACCCGTCACTGCAGAGGCCAGATCGGAGCAGAGAAACGCGGCCACATTGCCGACTTCCTCGATCGTGACATTCCGGCGCAGCGGGGAGTGCTGCTCAACATGTGATAAAAAGCCTTTCAAGCCCTTTATGCCTGAGGCCGCCAGTGTACGGATCGGGCCTGCGGAAACCGCATTGACTCGTATGCCTTCTGTCCCGAGGCTCGCCGCCATATAACGGACATTGGCCTCCAGGCTGGCCTTGGCTACGCCCATGACATTGTAGTTGGGCATGGCGCGGACCGCGCCGATGTAGGAAAGTGTCAGCATGGCGCTGTTCCCGGTCTGCATCATCGGCCTGGCCGCCTTGCCAAGCGCGGCAAAACTGTAGGAACTGATTTCATGGGCCATCAGGAATCCGTCACGGTCCATGTTGTCCAGATAGGACCCTTCCAGCATTTCACGTGGTGCAAAAGCCGCAGAGTGCACCAGAATGTCAAGGTTGTCCCAGTGTTTTTGCAAAGAGGTAAACACCGCATCAACCTGGTGCTGGTCGGTTAATTCACAGGGAAGAGTGATATCCGAACCAAGTTCTGCGGCAAATTTCACCACCCGCTCCTGCAGTTTTTCATTCTGGTAAGTGAACGCCAGTTCAGCCCCTTCTCTGTGCATTGCCTGGGCAATACCCCACGCAATGGAACGATTACTCGCTACGCCGACGATCAGCGCACGTTTACCTTGCAGCATCCCCATAATGCACCCTCATTTCTTTTGTGATTAAAACCGGTCAGTAGAAATCCCCGAAACAGCCTGTATTCTGCCATGACGGTGGTTAAACGCAATAATGTTGCTGTTATTGACCGAAATTCAGCCTGCCTCAGGACGATAAATTTCACGTTTGCGCTCTCGTTCCCTGTGCGGATCCGCCACCGGGATGGCTGAAAGTAAGGAGCGGGTATAGGGGTGGGTTGGCCGGTTAAATACGGTTTCTGTTTCATCAAGTTCGACAATTTTCCCGCGATACATGACT
>JBGTHE010000199.1:0-1776 GCA_041746335.1 Lysobacterales bacterium
TTGTTCATGCCCGGGACTCTTATTCAGTTGGGATGCTCCTATTGTATTCGATGATGTGCAAAAAGTATCCCGTAACCTGTCTGGCTGATACCTGTCTGGCCGTTGATTGCGAGCTTTTCTCGCTGCAGCAACTTGTTTTGAAAGGCACAATCATGATAATGTGATTGGAAAGGGAGAGTTCTCAGTCATCACCACGGCTGGTTCGCTCGTTCCATATCGCTCGTTCCATATCGCTCGTCGCTCGTTCCATAGACTCCGCCTTGGAACGCGCTGATTTGGCGGCTCTGCCGCATTTGGCAAGCTGACTCACTGGTTTTTCATGAAGCAGACCGACTTCCCGTCAGGCGGAGCCCGCATTCACCGGGATGCGAGGCAGAGCCCCGCAACCAGTTGGTTCACCGGGATGTGAGGCAGAGTCCCGCAACCAGTTGGATGGCCGAGAAGCCTCGGTGGCGTTGACCGAAAAGTCTCCCAAAAAGCAAAATAACTTAACGAGGAAAGTAGCATGGCCCAGGCAATCTGGAATGGCAAAGTCATTGCCGAAAGCGAGAACACGGAATCGGTTGAAGGCAACGCATACTTCCCACCCGATTCACTTAATCAGGACTGTTTTCGAAAAAGCGATACGACCACTGTTTGCGGCTGGAAGGGAACGGCTAATTACTATGATGTCGTTGTCGATGACAAAGTGAATCTGCAGGCCGCGTGGTACTATGCGGACCCTAAACCGGAAGCGGCCAACATCAAGGGGTATGTGGCGTTTTGGAAAGGCATCGAGGTCAGGCAGAATGGTTGAAGCGACTAAAACGATGGCGCAGAACGCGACGCTGATTCAGCGATACCGAGACGTGCGGGCATTCACCGATCGAATTATCCGACCTCTGTCGGCGGAAGACTGCATGGTTCAGTCGATGGACGATGTCAGTCCGACACGCTGGCACATCGCGCACACCACCTGGTTCTTTGAGACTTTTGTACTCAAGCCCCAAGCGGACTTCCAGGAATTCGATCCGCAATTCAATTATCTGTTCAACTCATATTACAATTCGATTGGCAAACAATTCCCGCGTCCGCAGCGAGGTTTCATTTCCCGGCCAGGGCTGGAGCGAATCAAAGAGTATCGGGCTCATGTGGATGCCCAGATGTTGCGGTTTCTTGATTCCGACAACTATTTGGAATCGCTTAACGAAATCATCGAAGTGGGGCTGCATCACGAGCAACAACACCAGGAATTGATGCTGACGGATATCAAGCATGTGTTGTCCTGCAATCCGACGGCCCCTGTCTACGAGAATGCCGACTTTGATGAATTGAATTTGTCGGTTGCTGAAACAGAACAGTGGTTGACCTGTGACGAAGGCCTGTCCAGCATTGGCTACGAAGGCGTTGGATTTTGCTTCGACAACGAACAGCCTCGGCATCAGGTTTTTCTGCAGCCATTCCGGCTTGCCAGGCATTTTGTAACCTGCGGGCAATACCTGCACTTCATGGAAGACGGCGGTTACGAGCGGCCTGAGTTTTGGCTTTCCATGGGTTGGATGACGGCCGGTCAGCAGGGCTGGGACGCGCCTTTGTACTGGGCGAATCGTGATGGACAGTGGGTTCAATTTACTCTGGCCGGGCTGCACGGAGTCAATCCCGATTGGCCGGTTTGCCATCTGAGCTATTTTGAAGCCGACGCCTACGCGCGTTGGGCCGGTAAACGATTGCCGACCGAATTCGAGTGGGAGGCAGCCAGTCAACGGTTTGGTGCCGGTCAAGATTTATCGCAGGAAC
>JBGTHE010000200.1:0-1796 GCA_041746335.1 Lysobacterales bacterium
TGATAAATGATCCCTGAGGCAACGTCCTCGAAGGCCGCGACGGCGGGATAATGGCTCGCCAGGTTTTTGGTCGAGAAGCCTTCCCTGAAATTGGGGGACCGCCGCAGAAATTCTACCAGTTCAAAGATTACGTCCGAAGGCGGCGTCAAGCCATGGGTGTGCATTTTTCCGTGTAGTACTATGGCTACGCCCGCCGCATCGGCAATCGTCAACAACTCCGGTTTGTTGGCAAGTGCCGACAGGCTGAAACGATTTTCGTCCTCGAAGAAATCCAGGAGTGAATTCAGATGCTTCTCGCTGGCCAGCATTTCTTCCGACTGTTGCGTTCGTTCCAGCAGCTCGATTTGAGAAGAGAGCAACATTCCGATCGTCTGGGCGGTATTACGCTGCGCCAGCGTTGGGTGGTGGGCAGAGCGATGATGACAGGCTATGAGCCCCCAAAGTTGCCCATCTTTAACCAGCGAAATGGAGAAGGAAGCACCTACCTTCATATTTTGCAGGTACTGGATATGGATTGGCGATACGCTGCGCAAATAAGCAAGGGACAAATCCAATTGCTCGGGTTCGCCACTTGCAGCATCCACGAAACGGGTAAAAAGCGGCACGGGTTCAGCGCTCGTGTCGTTGATGGAACGCAGGGTGTTGCGCACGTACAGGGCTCGTGCCTGCGGCGGAATGTCACCTGCCGGATAACGAAGTCCCAAAAAGGGCTCCATCCCATCCGCCCGGCTCTCAGCGACTACCTTGCCCGAATGGTCTTCGGCGTCGAATCGGTAAACCATCACGCGGTCGTAGCCCAGGATTCTCTGCACCTCTCCCGCGACGGCTTCGCACAGACTGACCAGGCTGCCGGGCGCTTTGATCAGGCTGAGTAGTTCGGGTACCGAAATCGTTTCGGGGTACTCTGCTGACGAGGCTTCAAGTTCCAGCACAGCCAGGCTGTCGACCCGATGCACCATTACATTGTAATCAACAAATCCTTGATTAAGAGTCAGTGCCTGTTTCTGCCAATCCTCGCCCAGGCATTTGTTGAAAACGTCCCGGTGGTGGGGGAATAAGTCAAAAATGCTTTTTCCCAAAATATCCTGTAAGGGGAGGGAAAGTAGTTTGGCCAGATTCGCACTACAGTGGGCAACTGTACTGTCTTGAGGGACGACGGTTAGCAGATAGCCGTGGGGCTGAATGGTTCCTGGAATGTGGATAGGTTCCTGGTCGCAATTAGTGATAGTCGCGACCATATTGTTGGTCAGGTCAATCATTTATGTCCGGCCGAATAGTTAAGTCTGAGGCACCTACCTCACAAGATCATTCAGCAAAAAAGGGAACGAGTTGGGAGAGATAGCTTTTTGTAGAGCAATTCTAAGAAGTACTTTCAGTTCGTCAAAGTCGCTGGGCTTACAAATATAATGGTCGGCACCTTTGCTCTTGGTAGTTTGGATCATTTCAACCGAAGAACTTGTGGAGATGACAAAGACCTTGGTAACAGTGTCGCCCATTTTCTTTCGCAAGAAATCAAGACATTCGAGGCCGCCCAGTCGGGGCATGTTCAAATCCAGAAAAATAATATCCGGGAGTTCAACAGCTTTGGTGAGCGACTTCACCAGAGATTCCCCATCGGTAAACTCCTTAATGATGAACGCATGCTTCAACTCTGTAATCGCATCGAGAAAAAAGAAACGATCGTCGTCGTCATCGTCTACCAGAAACACCCTGGGTATGAAAGAAGGGTATTCGGATACTCGCATAGACACACGGTACTTCACAAGTTGAAAAACTACGCCAAAAACCAAATGGTC
>JBGTHE010000201.1:0-3130 GCA_041746335.1 Lysobacterales bacterium
CGTGCCTGACGATGGCGAACGCTCCTAGACCAACATTTACGGTGATGATGTTCATGTCCCTAACCCTTCATGTGCCGGTAGATTGCCTGGTTGAGATCCTTTTCCAGGTGAAGTACTGCATGTCTAGCGGAACGGAATCGGCGTTCTTGATAGCTCGCAGAAAGGCCAACGAGGATTGAGCTTTCTCCGGCGAAGGTGATTGAATATGACGGTGGACCCTCACCCGAGATCTCTACCGCCACTACATTAACATGGGAACCATCAACCAGTTCCAATGACCCCTTCCAGTAGGCGGCAGCAAGACTCTTGGAAAGCATCGCCTTCAGATTGGGGTAAAACTCCGCGAATAGTTCCTGATCTTTGGCCCGTTCGAGATTGGGCAAGCTCTCCCTGACTAAATGACCCACTGAGATGGAAGGCACCGCAGTCCTCTTGGCATTAAGTGGCCAGAGCACAGGGATATCTACAAGCTGCACCTGTTCGGCCGGAATCTCGTACACAGTCTCCTGGTCGCGGCGAAAGAGGTAGTGTCTAAACTCGTATCTCATGTTTCCGCCGGGGGTTCGGCGTGTAACAAGCAGCGCGTAGAAAAAGCCCGTATTGTGGTTCTTGTGATTGACGGTCTTGAAATAGGTAGTATGATCGCCGCCGCTTAGCGTAGGGTAGCCATTTACGTGGTGAGTGTGCCAATTGCCGAGATGCTCAACGTTAGGATGGCTTTCCTCAATCAATCTGAAGATTCTCTCCTGATAGTCTCCATCCTGAAATAGGCTGGTCGGGGATCTCGTTGCATTTGGACCCGGCTCCAGGACTCCCAATACCTGAATGTCGTACCGAGCACCTTTCTGTTGATAATTCCCGATCAACCTGCCACCAGTCTCATCGACATTGTACTGGTCGCACTCATCAAATATCGATTCGAGAGCCCCATTCGCTATAGAGATGTTGATGACAGGTATTTTTGACCTAGACATTCCCTTGGCTCCTCGTTGAGCAAACAGCGCACTGATCCTGCGGGCTCAACTCAAACCTTTGCAGCTGAAAATGTTTCTTGAACGGATGAACCGGGCGATTGCCCCACACAATGTAGTTTTCATCCAGTAAACTCAGGTATTTGGGGCGTTCCTTCAATCGCCGCGCAATGGCGTCCAACGCAAAGCGGGTGTGGAACGAGGTAATGAACGAGATATCCACAGCGAGGCCAGGAGAATCCTTAATTTCCGCAATTTCCATTCCATACACTTTCTCCCTCTCCTCCTCGGAAACAAGTTCGATCTCCTTAATTCCCTCCCTGAACGGAGTGCGTTGTAGAAAGACTTCGAGACATGCCAAGCATCCACCGCTGGGTGGCCGATACGCAAAGACCTCACCGCCGATTCCTCTCGTGAAAACACGACCGACGATGAATGGGATAGTGTTCCGGACACAGATCTCGTTGATGGTGTACCGGGAGGGCTCATTATCGGTTGCCAGCACAACCACGTCAGACTTGGTGATCTCGGTCGCGATATTCGGATAGGACATGATATCCGCGTCGAGCGTTGCGATGTTTACGTTAGGATTTCTGTCCCGCAGCACTTCAGCGACAGCGTCCACTTTCTTTCGTCCGATGAAACTGCGTCCGCAAACGTGCCTGATGACATTCTCAGCGCCCAAGACGTCATTATCCATTAGCGTAAAGGTCCGGATCCCGGACATGACCAATTGCAAGGCAACGTTTGCGCCACCCGAGCCACATCCTGCTACAAGAACCTTGACATCCGCAAACATCTCAATGTCGAAGAGTGACTCGATTCTTTCGAAGGTACGGTCGTTGTTCATCGCGCATCCATCCGTTCTGGCCACTCGCCCGTCTTTCGCCACTTTACGTACTGTTTGAGCCATGCCCTCGCCAGGTTTAAGGCATGGACAGCATCGTGGCTTTTGGCGTTCCAGGTCGCCGCGGCACCAAAAATCGCCAAGGAACCATCCGGCCAGCAATTGGGTGTATTCTGCGGCAGCGGCAGCACATATAGTCTAGGTGCGGAATCCGGGTATCCGTGCGGTAGCACGATGCTGATGAGTACGCTGTCACCGGCGGCAACCTCTTTGCAAGTGATCACCAACTCTTTGTGATCGTTGATCGTCAGCTTGTAGCTCTCATTCTTCTCGCTGAGCCTGGTCAACTCCTGGGTGATCCGCTTAGGAGAAATATCTGGTAGCAAAAACGAAACGGGCACAAGGCACGCCAGGGGCTCCCCATTCCTTTCGATGACAAACACTTCCCCATCTCTCGCCACTCGGTCCAAGACCTCGCCTGGCGAGCTTCTGAGCTGCATCATCTTCAACGTCTGAAAATCAATTTTCACGTTATTCTCTCAGTGCTTGATTTCGGCACCGGGCCATTCTCCCTGCTTGCGCCAGACTTCGTATTTATTCAACCACTTCGCAGCACGGGCTATCACGAACGTCAGGTTATGGGTACCTGGATTCCACATCGAATGATGCAAATAGCAAAGGTAACCCCCTTGATACCTGTGCGGCGCATTTGTGATAGGCGGTGAGTCAACGTAGACCCGTGGCATCTCGTTCGGGTAGCTGTCCGGGAACTTGATCGAAAGCACATACATGCCGTTCGTAGTTTGCAGGGCCGTTCGCGCATACACCTTCCCGTCGTCGGTGGGATGCAGCTCGACGTACGCGAAGGTCTTGATCGCTTCGGCAAACTCTCGCTGGATACGGTTAATGTCCATAACGCCTCTCCTAGTATTCCCCGCCGAGGTTCTCTTTCATGGTGAGCGGCTTCTTCGTGCCCAAGTCGGCCGCGCTGGTCTGACCAACCGCCCTAATTTCCCCGTTGGGTAAGATCTGAATCGGTGTGTCTTCCTCGCTGTTGAGGAGCCTTTCCAGTTCCTCGATCGTCGGCTTTCGGTCCATTCGTTTGTCCTCCCGGTCAACTGGACTGGCTAATGCAATTGCACAGGCTACTATAATTGATTGCCGACTGTCAAGCCAAATCCGGACATTGGGCGAAGATTCACCGGTCTTCCGACATCAGATCATCCTTGAGGAAATCGAACCCGTTGGGTTGGAAGTCGATTGCGCCTGCCGTCGCCGTCGGTCGCCATCGGGGGTTCGCAAACCCTTTGCC
>JBGTHE010000202.1:0-5206 GCA_041746335.1 Lysobacterales bacterium
TTCGTCGGACGGTGGGGCCAGCCGTGGTTCTTCGGTATTTCGGATGGCCAGCATGATGGGCGCACCCTCCAGTTTTTCCGCATCGCTGATCTTCATGCCCACCAGCGGGCTATCGACAGTCACCAGCAATTCGAAAATGTCGCCCTTGATTCCGTAAACATCAGCGAAGTACGTTTTGGTGCGACCAGGCGAGCCTGCTGATTTTTCGCCCGCTTTGGGCAACAGGAAGCGGCCCAGCACCAGGAAATAGATAATGCCGGAGCTGAGGAGCACCAGCCCGATGGGCGTGACGTCAAACAGGTGGAGAGAAGGAATAGTTTGTGCGCCAGGTGGCAGCGATTGATTGGAATGGCTGATCAGATCATTCAGCAGTATGAGTGGCGATGAACCAACCATGGTTATCGTACCGCCCAGAATGGCGCAGAAACCCATTGGCATCAACAGTTCCGAAAGAGGAATCTGGGTGCGGGCGGAAATCCGCGACACCACCGGCAGGAACAAGGCAGCAGCGCCGACATTCTGCATCATGCTGGAAATCAGCCCCACAGAACCCGATACCAGTGGAATGATGCGATTAGAGGTCTTACCCCCTACCTTGAGTATCCAGCTGGCAACCACAGTCATCACGCCGGTACGATCCAGGCCCGCACCCAGTATCATCACCGCGATAATGGACAACACGGCATTCGATGCAAAACCGTTGAACAGGTCAGTAGCCGGAACCAGCCCGAGCAAACCAATGCCGACCATGACCAGGATGGCAGCCACATCCACTCGGACCACTTCGGAAACAAACAGGCCGATCGTGGCACTCAGCACCAGCAAAACGAGCACCATGTCTGCATTCAGTGTCAGGCCAGTATCCAGGGCTAAACCTCCGTGCTCAAAGCAAGCCGCCCCTCGGGATAGAGGTTTGCCTGCGGACCTCAGCCGCGGCGCAGAAACAACAAGTCATACACCTCATGTCCCAATCGCTTGCCTCGTTTCTCATATTTGGTCATGGGCCGCCAGGCGGGTCGGGAACAATAGTCTCCGGTATCAGAGAGATTCTCAAATGCCCGATTGTTCTGAAGCACTTCAAGCATGTGCTCGGCATAATTCTGCCAGTCTGTCGCAAAGTGCACGATACCACCTGCAGAGACTTTCTCTGCCAGCAGGGTAACGAACTCCGACTGCACGATGCGGCGCTTGTGGTGACGTTTCTTGGGCCAGGGATCGGGGAAAAACAGCCGCACGCCTTCCAGGCTGGAAGCAGCAATCCGCTCCCGCAAGAACACAACACCGTCTTCGCAGGCTATACGAACATTATCGATGGCCTGCTCCTGCAGATTCAACAGAAGATGCCCCACACCGGGCTTGTGCACCTCTACCCCGATAAAATTCTCGCGCGGACTTTGCCGGGCCATTTGCCAGGTGGCATCGCCGTTGCCAAAGCCAATTTCGAGCACCACCGCACGTGCGTTGCCAAATAGTTCGGTGAAATCGAGGCAACCATCGCCGCTTCCGGTGCTGTACCGCGGAAACAGCTCCTCCATGGCCCGCTGCTGGCCTTCGGTCAGGCGCCCGCCACGCAACACAAAACTCCGCACCGGCCGCACCCGACCCTCAGCCTGGGCGGTTGCGAAGTCGGTTGGAATCATACTTGCAATTTTTTTGTCCAAAGAATCATTCAGCGCATCAAGGGAATCAATTTTTAGGATTTTTCTGCAGCCGACGGGCTTGCCGCTTTCTGAAGGAATGATATTGTAGCAAGCAAGGACTGGTCATGCTGCCGCGCCAGCCTGCTGATCGTTATTCAGTGGTGGCCTGTAACAGTCAAAGCAGTAGTGATCCGGGTGATGCATCGCCCTCCCAGGCAAGACACGAGGAGGAGACATAGTAAGTACTATGGCGAAGACGAGCAACGCCGCATTGGAGCGCGAGGCGCGCCCAGGCGCTATTGATTTGGCGGTTACAGGCTACCTGGTACAGCAGGCTTGAAAAGCATTCAACCTTCAGCCCAATCTGGAGCTCATGGAAATGGAAAAAACCAAGGTTATCAGCGGCTACCTCGATCAACAGATGTTGATCGCCATGCCCGGTATGACAGACGACAATTTCGCCGGTAGTGTCACCTTGCTGTGCCAGCACAATGAAGAAGGCGCGATCGGGATTACCATCAATCGCCAGTCCGAATTTTCCCTCGGGGAGATTCTGGCCCAGCTGCATATCGATTGTGACAACCATGCGATCCGCACATTGCCCGTGCTGGAAGGTGGCCCGGTAGCACCGGATCGTGGTTTTGTATTGCATTCACCTATCGAAGGCTACGAATCCAGCATGGCCATTTCACCTGAAATCATGGTCACCACTTCGCGCGATGTGCTGGCCGCCATCGCCTTGGGTGGCGGGCCGGATAAGTTTGTCGTGGCGCTGGGTTATGCCGGCTGGGGTGGTGGGCAGCTGGAAGGCGAAATGCGTCAGAACGCGTGGTTGTCCGTGGCAGTCGATAGCGACATCGTCTTTGATATGCCTTTACCCAGCCGCTTTGAAGGCGCACTGGATCGCCTGGGCATCAAGATAGACCGGCTACACGGTGCCGGCGGGCATGCCTGATAGCGCTATCCCGCGCGGTTACGTCCTGTGTTTTGATTTTGGTTTGCGGCGGATTGGTACGGCAGTCGGCCAGGCTACCACTCGCACAGCCAGTAGCCTTGAAACCGTCAGCAATAATGATGCGCCGGATTGGGCCACGATAAGCCGGCTGGTGAAAGACTGGAAGCCCAGCCACTTTCTGGTGGGCCTGCCGCTGGATGCCGAGGGCAATGAAACAGATATGTCCGGCCTGGCGCGCCGTTTTGGGGCGCAGCTGGAAGGCCGCTTCGCCAAACCCTGTATCTATGCGGATGAGCGATTCAGTTCGCAAGCAGCAGCGGAGCGCTTTGTAAACCTGCGTGCCAGTGGCCACGCGCGGCGCAAGGATGCCCGCCAGCTGGACTCGGTTGCAGCCCAACTGATTCTGCAAAACTGGTTACAATCATTGCCAGAACATCCGGACATGACCAGGATTTGATCATTATTTGTTTATCCTTGGATCATCCGGCAACCCCAAACAGACCCGCCAATAAGAGAAAACAGATATCAAGCACCAGGAATTCGCATCATGTCCGACCGCCTGACCCACTTTACGCATACCGATGCCTGCAGTGATGAGCAGCTGGAGCAGTTGATCGAACTTTCTTTGGCCATTGCGGAACATCCGCAGCATTATCAGAACCGCCTCGCAGGACAATTGCTGATCAACCTCTTTTGCGAACCCAGCACCCGCACCCGCGTTTCGTTTGAAACCGCAGCATTGCGCCTCGGCTTGCAGGTGATCAACATCGCCGCGCAAGGCAGCTCGGTGGAAAAAGGCGAATCGCTGGAAGATACCTTTGATGCCTTGCAAGCGATGCATCCGGATTTCCTGGTCATCCGGCATGCCGTGGAAGGCTCGGCACAGCAACTGGCTGACCGCGCCAGTGCAGGCACGCATGTGATCAACGCCGGTGACGGCACCGGCGCACATCCCACTCAGGCCTTACTCGATGCAGTAACCCTGAAGCAGCATTTTGGTGATCTCAAACAGCTTAAAGTGGTACTGGCCGGGGACATCAAACATTCGCGCGTGGCACGCTCCTGCCTCGCGCTGCTGCCTCGCCTGGGTGTGAGGGAATTACGCCTCACAGGCCCGGCCGAATTCCTGCCCCGACAACAATTAGCGGCCAATGCCAAAGTCTATGAAAATTTCGATGAAGCGTTGAGCGGTGCCGATGTGGTGATGATGCTGAGGATCCAGAAAGAGCGCATTTTCGGCCTGGCCATTCCCGCCGCTGAGGATTACCACAAAGCCTGGGGCCTGACCGAAGAGCGCATGACCCTGACGGCACCCGGCGCCTGCGTTCTGCATCCTGGGCCGATGAACCGCGGCGTGGAAATAGCTTCTGCAGTCGCTGATGGCCCCCAGTCATTGGTGCGGCGCCAGGTACGCAATGGCCTGCACACGCGCATGGCGGTGCTGCTGACTCTGGCTGGCGGGTGACCCGCCCATGACAGGGCCAACACTGGCCTGGCGAAATGAGGCCTTGAGATGAAACGCATCTGCGTCTATTGCGGTTCCAATCCAGGTCGGCAACCCATCTATCGTGAGGCTGCAGCCGCGCTTGGTCGGGAGTTGGTAAACCGGAATATTGGCCTGGTGTACGGCGGTGCCAGCATAGGAGTGATGGGCGCAGTGGCCGATGCAGTTCTGCAGAGCGGCGGTGAAGTGATAGGCGTCATTCCACAGGGCCTCGCCACCCGCGAAGTAGCCCATTCGAAACTCTCCGAACTCATCGTCGTTACTTCCATGCACGAACGCAAAGCCAGGATGGCCGAATTGGCAGATGGGTTTGTGGCGTTGCCGGGCGGCTGGGGCACCTTTGAAGAAATCTTCGAAATTCTCACATGGGCACAGCTGGGCATCCACGCAAAACCCTGTGGTCTGCTCAATATCGCCAACTACTACGATCACCTTGCTCTGTTCCTGCAACACGCCATGGACGAACGCTTCGTGCGCGAAGAATACAAACCCATGATTATCATGGAGCAGCAGCCAGCCGCGTTGCTGGATCGCTTTGCCAGTTACCAGCCCCCACAGGTACGCAAATGGATAGGCCCAGACGAAACGTGAGGTGAAGCCCGATGCAAAACTCCAACCAAACCCCGCAAAACCCCCAGCAAAGCCCGGGGCGCAACCCGGGGCAAAACCCGGCGCAAAACCTTATACGGATTCGCGCCATTGACCATATTGTTGTGCGCACTGAAAACCTCGAGGCTTTGCTGGCTTTTTATTGCCAGGTTCTGCCTTGTGTCGTTGAGCGCGAGCTGTCACCCGAAGTCGGTCTGATCCAGTTACGTGCAGGCCAGTCCCTGATTGATCTGGTCGATGTCAACGGTCAACTGGGCCGAATGGGTGGGTCCGCACCAGCGCGGACGGGCCACAACCTCGATCACTTCTGCCTCGAAATCGATTCAGTGGACGAACAGCAGTTACTGGACTGGCTCAAATCCCATAATGTTGCAGGCAGTGAATTTGCACGCCGCTATGGCGCCAATGGGTTTGGTCGCTCGATTTATATTCAGGATCCGGACGGCAATACCGTGGAACTGAAACTGGCAGGCGTTTAAGCCTGCGCGGCACACGGAA
>JBGTHE010000203.1:0-2120 GCA_041746335.1 Lysobacterales bacterium
CTGCTGTCACCCAGACCATTCACCTTGGCCTCGATGCGGAGGTGGAAGTTCGCGAAGTCACCCCGCTCGCTGAAGAGATGACTTTGCGTGGAGCTCCCGGTGAGAATGCCATTTTGCACCTCCCAGTGGCCCGGTTGTTCGGCAGTGGTCTTCCAGCCGGTTAAGTCCTGGCCATTGAATAGCGCCAGCCAGTTGCCCTCAGGTGCCATGGCCTTTGATTCCACGCCTTCGACGGATGCTATGTTGGTAACGGGCACGACGGCGTTGGGAGCGAGTGACGCGAGCGTGCCGTTTTCCTGGACCTTGGGGCCCACGATCGGACGATTGGCAAGGGCGTAGAGGCCGATGGCCAACAAGGGACAGGCGAACATCGCTCGACGGGCCCACTTTCTTCGGATAGATGCGGCAGGGGGCTTAGGCTTGTCCGCAGGAAGTACGTTTGGGACTTCTTTGGCTGTGAACCTAGCTTCGCATTCGGCGAGCAAGTCGGCTACTTCTCTGGCCGACTGGAAACGCTCAGCCGGGTTCTTCGCGAGCAGCTTCATGATGATATCGCATAACCATTGCGGCGTTTCGGGGATAATCTCCCGAATTAGGCGGGGCGTTTCCTCAGTCACCCGTTTAAGTACAGCCAATGCCGTGGGAGCACGGAACGGTGGGCGACCACTCACCATCTGGTACATTACGCTCCCGAAACTGAACAGGTCGGTCCGCTGGTCGAAAAGTTCGAATTCGTGCATGTTGATGATCCTTCAGCCGGGGCGACTTCGTGGCGGCACTTTTTTTGGAGTATCGCAGTCTCCCATGATCTCCTGGTGCAGCCAGGCTCTGGCGTAAGCCCACAAACGACCTGCTGTGCGTGGGGAGATATCAAGCATCTCCGCCGCATCAGCCAGCGACAGACCAGCGAAATAGCGCAGTTGAATAAGTTCCACCGCTTGCATGTTCACCCCCTTCAGTCGGTCCATAGCGGCATCCAGGGCCAATAGGTCTTCGTGAACATCCAGCGTTGGCGTCGACACGTCCGTGAGATCCACTCGGACCCGTTCGCCGCCGTGCTTCGCACGCCCCTTGCGACGGGCGTTTTCTACTAGGTAGTGTGGACATTTAATTCAGGTTTATCAGGAGCGCCGCGAGCCAGACGAAGCCCATGAAATTCGCGGGCTTCTTGTCGTATCGCGTGGCCACTCGCCGAAATCGTTTGATGGCTCCGAAAAATCGCTCGATCACATTCCGGTGTTTGTATCGTTCCTGGTGATATCGCTTCTTCGTCTTGCGGGTCGCGTTGGGACGGATGCAGGCTTTTGCTTTGGCTTGCCGAATCTGCTGGCGAATAGCGTCGCTGTCATAGGCGGCATCCGCCACAACGTGTTCGGGTTTCAGTCCTGTGAGTAATTCGGAAGCTTGCGGAGCATCGCCTGCCTGGCCGGGGGTGAGTAACAGTCTGACCGCACGACCACAGCCATTCACGGCAGCGTGCAGCTTCGTTGTCAATCCTCCTCGGGATCGCCCCAGACATCGCCGCTCATCAGCTTCCTCTTTTTTTCAGAGCCTTGTCGATGGGAACCACACGCAGACAGATGAGCCTTGATGGTCGTGGAGTCCAACGAAAGTTCTTCCAGTTCAGGCTCTCCCAGAACCTCGGATAACCGTTCCCAGATTTTTGCAGCACACCAGCGATCAAACCGCCTCCAAATACTGTTCCAGTTACCAAATCGTTCTGGCAGATCCCGCCAGGGGATGCCGGTCCTGGCCACGTACAAGACGGCATTCACGAACAGCCGGTTGTCTTTGGCTGTGGGACCACGAGTCCCTTCCCGGCCTGGCAAAAGAGGCTCAATCAGTTCCCATTGCTCGTCTGTAAGTTCGTGACGCCGTCGCATAATTCGCTCCTCCCTGAGCTGGAATTCGATGAACGTGTCATACAGAATCTTACTCGACACTCAAATAGAGATGTCCACACTACCTAGAATCCGTCGCATGGCTTCGGCCGCGGCGGAAAAGAAGTGTCCCCGTCCATCCCAATGCACTTCGGACTGATCGGCCGCCTGACCCCGCGCTGCCGTCAGGCGCAGGAAGGCCTCATGCACCAGTGCGGTTGCTTGCAGGGTTTGCCCCGG
>JBGTHE010000204.1:0-3406 GCA_041746335.1 Lysobacterales bacterium
TTTCGAAACCAAAGCGCTGGTCATTTTCCTGACTTTGCCTGGCCCTATGCTGGCACTGGATGCCTGGGATGCCATGTTGGCGACTGCCAAACGCATGGCTGATGTATTGAAAGCAGAATTGCTGGATGATGATCATCAGCCACTGAACCGCCAGAAGGAAGGCAAAATCCGCGAGGAAATGCGCCAGTTTGATCGCGAGCGGGCCAGAAAGGCCCTGCTCTGAGTGTTGCATGCTTTGAGGCTGTGAAAGCATGTGTCCAGCAAAGTCCCCGCCACCCCTCAGTCCAGCGGATTCTCGCCTGAACCTTGCTAAGGCAATTGCCCGCGTCACTGAATTACGTGAGCTGATCAACAGTCACAACCACCGCTACTACGTTCTTGATGAACCCAGTGTCCCGGACTCCGAATACGACCGCCTGTTGCGTGAACTGCAGCAACTGGAAACTGCATTTCCACAACTTCTGGAATCAGACTCTCCCACGCAACGGGTAGGTGCATCAGCTCTGGAAGACTTCGCTGAAGTACGCCATCGCTATCCCATGCTGTCGCTGGCCAACGCCTTCTCCGATGACGAAGTCCGGCTGTTTAATCAGCGCGTACTGAAAGGCCTCGAAATTGAGCAGGTCGAATATGTGGCTGAGCCCAAGCTGGATGGAGTGGCCATATCTTTGCGTTACGAGCAGGGCAGGCTCGTACAGGCTGCCACTCGTGGCGATGGCAGCACGGGTGAGGATGTTACTGCCAACGTACGGACCATTCGGGCTGTACCCCTCATTCTGCGAGGCTCGGGCTGGCCCGCCGAAATAGAAATTCGTGGTGAAATTTACATGCCACTGCAAGGCTTTCATGGGTACAACAAGAAAGAGCGGCAGGCGGGTGGCAAAGAGCTGATCAATCCGCGTAATGCCGCGGCCGGCAGTTTACGCCAACTCGATTCGCGTCTGACTGCACAACGACCACTGGCTTTTTTTGCGTACTCCGCCGCTGCTGACCAGGGACTTGCAAGCAATCAGTACCAAATGCTGCAGCAATTGCGCGAATGGGGGTTCCCCATTAATCCGCAAGTGAAACTGGTAAAGGACGATACGGGTTGTGATGCCTATTACGAAGAAATGGCGAAGCTCCGTCCAGCACTGGCATATGACATCGACGGCGTGGTGTTCAAGGTCAATCAAAAACGTGATCAGGATACTCTGGGTTTTGTAAGCCGGGCTCCCCGTTGGGCCATCGCCCGAAAATTTCCAGCGCAGGAAGAGATGACCCGCTTGCTGTCCATTGAGGTGCAGGTTGGCCGCACCGGGGCGCTCACGCCAGTGGCCCGACTCGAACCCGTGTTCGTGGGTGGCGTAACGGTCACCAATGCGACTTTGCACAACCTGGATGAAATTCGTCGCAAAGATTTACGTCCAGGCGATTTCGTGGTGGTGCGACGTGCCGGTGACGTGATTCCTGAGGTGGCCCGCGTCGTTCTCGAAAAACGCTCAGGCGAGCTCGCTGAATTTCAAATGCCCACAGAGTGCCCTGTTTGTGGTTCGGCTGTGGAAAAAGTGGGGACGGAAGCAGCGATCAAATGCACCGGTGGCTTGTTCTGCCCGGCGCAACGCAAACAGAGCCTGATGCATTTTGCTTCACGGCGTGCCATGAACATAGAGGGGCTGGGTGAAAAGCTGGTTGATCAGTTGGTGGAGTCTGGTTTGGTCCATACGCTGGCAGATCTCTATCAGCTCAGCTCGCCACAATTGTCTCAACTAGAACGTATGGGTAAAAAATCGGCCGACAATCTGGTAGCTGAAATCAACCGCAGCAAAACCCCGGATTTGGGCCGGTTGCTCTTTGGTCTGGGCATTCGGGAAGTGGGTGAGGTCACTGCGCAAGCGCTGGCCCGGCAATTCCGTTCTTTGGCTGGCCTGGTTGCAGCCAGCCAGGATGAATTACTGGAGGTGCCTGATATAGGCCCGGTGGTGGCCAGCCATGTTCATGCGTTTTTCCAGGAACCTCATAACCAGGAGGTTCTGGCGGCGCTGGCAGCAGCAGGGGTGCAGGCCGAGGAGGTGGCACAACCCGGTGCCGATCAGCCGCTGGCGGGTCAAACCTGGGTTTTGACGGGCACCCTGTCGATGCCGCGTTCACGCGCCAAATCGTTATTGGAATCACTTGGTGCCCGAGTCAGCGGTAGCGTGTCCTCCAGTACTTCAGTTTTGCTGGCCGGGGAAGAAGCTGGATCCAAACTGCGCAAAGCAGAATCTCTCGGTGTACAAATCATGGATGAAGAAACTTTCGCTCGCGTGTTAAGCCAGCATGGACTTGACGCTACATAAGTATCCACCTGGCTGAAAATTGTTTCCTGTCGAGTCACAGCTGACCAACTTCACTCTCGTCCGGTTTCTGGGTTTAGAATCAGCCGGACAAAACCGGACCACCGCTTTGGAATTGACTATGAAAGTTTCGATTTTGGCTGTCTTGTTGACTGCATTCGTTAGCTCGCCTTTGTGGGCAGCACCCAAGACGGATGTGATCCAGCTCAAGAATGGCGATCGTGTAACTGGTGAGATCAAATCCTTGTCCCGCGGGCAGCTGGAGCTTTCGACAGACCATATGGGCACTGTACTGATTGAGTGGGAGCAAGTGGAGGAGGTATTGAGCCATACCGGTCAGTCCATTGAATTGACCAATGGCGAGCGGTATTACGGAACGCTGGAGAAGCCGAAAGAGCATAATTTTGTGCGCATTAACAGTCCAGACGGTGCCGTCGGTGTGGCCAGCGATGACATCATCAGTATGTATCCGGTAGAAGCCGGTATTTGGGATCGGTTGGATATTTCCGCTCGTCTGGGATTCAGCTGGGATAAATCCAGCGAAGTCGGCAAATACTCGGTGGGGCTCGATGGCAGCTGGCGTGATCCGCGGTTTATCACCCGGGCCAACTTCCAGACGGACATCACCACCCAGCAGGAAGTCGACGACTCGCAACGTACCGTGTTCAACCTTAACCATATGCGTTTCCTGCAGAATAAAACCTTCCGTGCCCTGATTGGTAACCTGGAAAGCAATGACGAATTGGGCATTAATCTCAGAACCCTGGTGGGAGCCGGTTACGGCTGGGTGCCCATACGCAGTCAGCGTACCCTGTTTACCCTGATGGGCGGCCTGGCCGTTAATCGGGAAACGCCCGATACCGGCGACACTGACACTCAATTGGAAGCCGTTGCCAGTATGTTGTGGGACTACTTTCTGTTCTCCCATCCGGAACGCAATATCGCCATGACTTTCAATGTATTTCCCAGCCTGACCGACTCAGGTCGTTATCGTGCGAATTTCGACACCACCATGAAAATTGAAGTCATCAACGATCTGTATTTCGACATTACCGCCTATGCCAGCTATGACAACCAGCCGGTATCGGAAA
>JBGTHE010000205.1:0-1649 GCA_041746335.1 Lysobacterales bacterium
GCAAATGGCCTGCACTACCTGCAGATTGGTTCGTTCTGAACCTCCACCGATGTTGTAGACCTCGCCCGGTATGCCACTTCGCAATACACAATTAATAGCATCCACATGGTCTTCAACAAACAGCCAGTCACGCACTTGCAGGCCGTCACCATAAACCGGCAGTGGCTTGAGTTCGAGAGCGTTCAATATCATCAACGGAATCAGTTTCTCGGGAAACTGGTAGGGACCGTAATTGTTTGAGCAATTTGTGGTCAGTACGGGCAAACCGTAGGTGTGATGAAAGGCCCGTACCAGGTGATCCGAGCCGGCCTTGGACGCCGCGTAGGGCGAGTTGGGCGCGTAAGGCGTTGATTCGGTGAAAGCCCCCTCTGCGCCCAGGCTGCCATACACTTCATCGGTGGAAACATGCAGGAAGCGAAAATCCTGCTGTTCACTTTTGGAAAGCGCTTTCCAATATTGCAAAGCGCTCTGCAACAGATTCAGGGTGCCTACGATATTGGTTTGCACAAAGGCCGCGGGCCCATCAATGGAGCGGTCCACATGACTCTCGGCAGCAAAGTTAACGATTGCTGCAGGTTTATATTCGCTCAACAGGTGGCCAACTAGCTCCAAATCGGCGATATCGCCGTGGACGAAAACGTGTCGCGGGTTATTTTGCAAACTGGCCAGGGTATCGGGATTGCCTGCGTAGGTCAGCAGATCAAGATTGATCAGGCGCAAAGCGGTATGTTGCTGCAAACTGCGCAACACAAAATTGCCGCCTATGAAACCCGCGCCACCGGTGACCAGCACAGTACTCATTGAAGGTGATTAAAACGGAATGTCGTCGTCCGCAAATCCTTCATCGGGCCCGGAATTAGCGGCTTGGCCCTGATTTCGTCCGCCGCCGCGATTACTGCGGAAGCCATCGTTGGAAGTCTGGCCACCACCCTGGCCACCACCTTCTCCGCCACGGCCACCCATCATCTGCATTTCATTGGCAATGATTTTGGTGGTGTATCGATCGTTTCCGTCTTTGTCCTGCCACTTGTCGGTCTGAAGCCGGCCTTCAACATACACCTGACTGCCTTTTCGCAAGTACTCACCAGCGATTTCAGCCAATCGGCCGAAAAAGGTGATGCTATGCCATTCAGTGCGCTCCTGCTGCTCGCCCGTTTGCTTGTCTTTCCAGGATTCGCTGGTCGCGATTCTTATGCTGGTGATTGCCGCGCCACTGGCCGTGTAACGCGTCTCAGGATCTGCACCCAGGTTGCCCACCAGGATGACTTTATTAATACCACGTGCCATCAGGCATCTCCCTACGGCGCCTTCAGGCTGCCGGATTCTTGGTGAAAAAAAGTAATTCAGGCGGGGGAGTTTATCACAGTCATTCTTGGTGACTTGTACGAAAAACCCTCTTCACAGGTAGTCCAATCACTGAGGTTTGGTCACTAGCCTCCGGCAGCATATAATCGCCGCTTACCAGCGAATTCGTGGATTATGGAATCAGCTCAGGCCAAGATAACCTCCCACCGTCAGTCTACACAGGACATTCAGTCTGTCGTAGAGCTGTGTGCGGAAGATATGGCTCTGGTTGACGAGCTGATTCGCCAAAGCCTGGACTCCAGCGTCGTTTTGATTCGCCAGATTGCAGAATACATCATCGGCTC
>JBGTHE010000206.1:0-5049 GCA_041746335.1 Lysobacterales bacterium
CAGCCTGGACCGGAACGAAATAGTCACAAACAGCATGAATGAAATTCGCCGGCGTCTTGATGGCCGCCATGTAGATAGCTGAGTTCGCCACCTTTGAGGAAACTCTGATTTACTCAGAGCTTCCTTAAATACGTCGTTTCAGAGTTTTTGTGAAGGGATGCACTTAGGGCAACTCTGATTTATTCAGAGTTGCTGCGGTACAAGGATGTGCCGCCATTTTCGATGATTGTAAATCATTGAAAATGAAGCAAAACAAAAATGACATTTTTGTTTTGCGTGCTCTGATGCTTCTGGGACGAATTAATCAGAGCTTCACTAGATATTAAGTGGTGGGTTCAAGCGGGACTTTCAACTCAAGATAATGGCCAGACAGGTGCAGGTTCTTTTCAGGCATGGTCTGACGCAACGCGAATGACTGGCCATCAATCGCGCGCTGCACAGCCAGTATGCCATCGAGGTGATCCACTTCGTGCTGCAATAACTCGGCATAGTCATCAGTCAGTTCAACCACGTGTTGTTGCCAGTTTTCATCGCGGTAACTCAGTCGGCACTGGCGGGCATTGGAGAGTTTCACCAACAAGTCAGGGAAGCTCATACAATCCTCCCAAACCGTGATTTGCTCTTCACTGTGATGGCCTAGCACGGGGTTGATCATGGCAACTTCTTTATCCACATACATGCAGACAATGCGCCGGTGCGCGCCGATTTGTGGTGCAGCAATCGCGCGGCCCCAACCGTGTGTGGCCTGGAACTGGGCCATGGTGTCAAACAGATCGCGGATGATGGGCTGGATGGCTGGCAGCTCATGCTGCTGCACTTCGCTGCAGACTTTCAATAAACCGGGATTTCCCAACAATAAAATTTCACGTACGGCCATGGTTGTTTCTGTTCACTCTACAAGGATCGGTCCGGCAGGCGCATTCTAAACGCTTTCCCCAATACCATATCAAGCAAAAGCAAGTCAGCGCTCTTCGTCAACAAGTGTTGACGAGGTCACTCTCGTCAACTATCATTGACGCATGGTCAAACTCAAACTACTCCCATCGGCCGATGATCCTGCGGAAGCCTTAGCCGCCGTAGTAGCGTTACGATTGATGGCAGAAAAACTGGAGATTGCTGCTGTAAAAGCTGCGCTGGAGCAAGGTTGGTCATGGTCACAAATTGCAGAAGCCCTTGGCGTATCCAAACAGGCGGCGCATAAGCGTTTGGCAAATTCTCTCTCCAAACCACGTTCAGAATAGGAGTCTTTATGTTTCACACCGTAAAACAACGCTTTCGGGATATGCGCACGATTACCGCCCTTTGCTCAGGGGCTGAAAAGCTTGCGAATGCCGACGGGCAAAAAGAGCCGGCAACAGAGCATTTAGTTCTCTCGGCACTGGAACTGCCAGACGGCACGGCACGTAAAGCTTTTGAGCGCGTACACGCAGATTCGAACGGTTTTCGCGCAGCCATCGCAAGGCAATATGAAGATGCGCTGCAAAATATTGGAATTTCCTTGGCACCCGATACCGCAATTGAGGATGAGCCTATCGCCGTCGCCGAAGGCAAGGGCTTGTTTAAGTCACAGGCCTCGTTCAGTTCCGTGATGCAGACACTGTACGAAGTTAAAAATGAGGAACAAAAAACAGATTCAGCAGCCCCGCTATTGGGCGCACATGTGCTTCTGGCAGCTACTAGTGCTCAGTATGGCGTAGCTATGCGTGCCCTCAGGGCTATGGGAGTGGACCCGGCAAAACTTGCCGAAGCCGCCCGAGCGGAAATAGCTGCAAGCCGCATGGCTCAACCATGACCTGCCTGGCGCTACTTGCATGAGTAACTGGTACCTGATTTCAGGCTGGTGCCAGCTTTTTCAGGGAGCGCTGCGTCAGGAACAGGCTCAATATCACTTGCACCACTACTGTCGCAACCGACAAATACCACAACTGGGCAGTATCGAAGCCTTCCTGGAATGACAGCCAGATGGCTGGCACGATAAAGAGCGCCATGCGTATTGTCGTGCTCAGTAATGCTGGCCAGGTATTGCCGATACCCTGGAAGTAGCCGGAACAGGCAAATACCACACCCATGCCGAGGAAATTCCAGGAAATGATGGTCAGGAACTCTGCACCGAAGGCAATGACTTCGGCCTCTTCGCTGAAAATGGCGATCAGCAGATCCGGGTGCCACTTGCAGATCGTCATTACAATAGCCATCAACACACACTCGAGCACCAGCGCTTTGCGAAAGGTTTCCCGAACTCGTGCTGTCAGTCCAGCGCCCAGGTTCTGGCCGATGATGGCGGGCATGGCGAAGGACACTGCCATCACCGGCAAAAAGAAACTTTGCATCACGCGCATGCCGATACCGAAACCGGCCTGGGCCGCGTTGCCGAAGTCCTTGATCACCCAGTACACCACGACCAGGTAAACGAACATCAGAAAAAACTCGCCGCCTACCGGCAAGCCGATGGTGACAATTTTGCGGATCGCCTGAAGATCGAACGCGAGCATTTCGCGTCGAAGCTGTACATAGTGCGAATGCCGGATGAAGTACCAACCCAGCACTATCGTGCTGGCCACGACAGCGAGGGTGGTGGCCAGACCTGCGCCAGCGACGCCCATGGGTATGCCGGTGCCCCAGCCAGCGATCAACACAGGGGCCAGTATGGCATTCAGTACCACGCTCAGAATCTGGATCAGCATGACGGGTTTGACAATGCCAATGCCGCGCAGGGCAGCAGCCATGGCCACCATGCCAAACTGCAGCGCCAGCGCTGGCAAAAACCAATACAGATAAATTTCCCCAGCCGCGATGCTGGCTTCGTCTGCAGCCATGGCGCGCATGTAGTCACCGGCACCTGCGTAACCGGCAATCAGTACCAGCACGCCCATCATCAACGACAGGGTCATGGACTGGTTGAAAACCCGGCTGGCGGTATCCTGATCTTTTGCCCCTGCGGCGCGGGCTATCAGGGCAACAGTGCCGACGTTCAGAATCTGGGTCAGCGCCATGACCAGGAACATGATGTTCGCAGCAGCGCTGACTCCGGCAATGGCAGCATCGCCCAGTTGAGCCACAAAATAAATATCGATCAGGTTGTATAGAACCTGCACAGCCATGCCGATGGCCATGGGTATGGCCATTAACACGAGATGACGGGTGATACTGCCTTCGGTGAGGGATTTCATTTTGGGATTTCTGGCGGAACCCTGGAACTGTGAGAGGAACTGGTTTCACACTGCAGAACTGCCAACAGTGGCGAACCGTGGGGTGCGCTCATCCGAGTCAGCAGACTCCAACGCGATTTCGAATTATCGCTCAAAATCGTGGATCAATCGAAATCGAATATCAACGAGCCGGGCTTTTTTGCGATGATGGCGTTTTCCTGTCAGCGAGAACGCCATGAAACTGGCCATGAAACTCATAACCCCATTTGCTATTTGCCTGGTGTCAGCCGTGCCCGGACTACCTGCTGCCATGGCGCAGAATGATGAAGCGACTTTGCGTGAACTCAAGACAGTGCTGTGGCAACAGGCTTACCGTGAGCAGGATACGGCGTTACTGGGCCGCATCCTTCACGATAGTTTCAAAATGATCGATGGTGAGGGTGGCCATTCGGACAAACAGAATGAGCTGCAATGGGTAGCCGCCAACGCGTGGAATCCGGGTGAGTTCGAATATCGCATAGAACGCCTGGACATCTACGACGGAAAATTCGCCATCGTGGCGGGAAAAGGTCTGGCCACTGACTACAGCTACAGTTCCAGCAATGTCCTCATCAAAGAGGATGGCCGCTGGCAGGCGGTGTCATCTCATGTTTCCGGCTACCAGAAACACTGAGAGGCGGCAGGAATTCAGTCGGCGGTTTTTGCCTTATAGCCTGGCCCCCGCACCACCCGGCCGGGCAACGCGCCGGTGTGCTCACCATCTTTCAGTACCTGCTCGCCGTTAACAAATACATGCACGACGCCGGTAGAAAGCTGGTGAGGCTCATCAAAGGTGGCATGATCGGCGATGGTGGCGGGATCAAATACCACCACGTCGGCAAAATAGCCTTGTTTCAAACGTCCACGGTCGGCAATTTTCAGGTTGGTTGCGGGCAGGGCAGTCAATTTGTAAATAGCCTCCTCCAGCGGAATGATTTTTTCATCGCGCACGTATTTGCCGAGCAAACGGGCAAAGTTGCCGTAGGTGCGGGGGTGTGCGCCTTGTTCCAGTACCTTGCCTTCTGGCGCAACTGCTGCGGCATCGGAACCAAAACTCATCCAGGGCAGTTTGATCTGTTCGCGTACGTTGTCCTCACTCATCAGGAAGAACACCGCGCCGACAGTATTTTCTGATTCAAGCACCAGGTTGATAACGGTTTCCTCCGGGTCGGTGCCGCGTTCCTCGGCAATCTGCTCGACGGTTTTGCCGATGTAATCTTTCATGCCTTCCGCCTCAACGGAGGCAATCAGCACACCCGCAGGACCGCCACCAAAGTAGAGATTTTCCCAGTCATCAGCATTGGTGCGCATGGCTTCGACAATGCGGGCACGGGTTTCCGGGTCCTGCAGGCGTTGCAGCAAGGCAGCCTGGCCACCATCGCTGGCCCAGGGTGGGAAAGATGCGGCCAGGCCGGTACCGCCGGCCACATAGGTGTACATATCGGTAGTGATGTTCAGCCCTTCCGCCCGGGCCTGTTCGATCATGGCCACAACCTTGGGAAGTTTGTCCCAGTTCTGCTGGCCGGCCATTTTCAGGTGATAAATTTCTGCACCGATGCCGCCTTCGTGGGCAATGGTGATCAGTTCTTGGATGGATTGTTCGATGCGGTTGCCTTCGCTGCGCATGTGCGAGATGTACATGCCATCGTATTCGCCCACAACTTTGGCCAGCTCAACCAGTTCGTCGGTGGTGGCAAAAAAAGCGGGTGGATAGATCAGCGAACTGCCCAGCCCCATGGCGCCTTCCTGCATGGCCTGGTGAGTGAGGGCTTTCATGTTGGCCATTTCTTCGGCAGTGGGTGGCCGGTCTTCGAAACCTATTTCATGAATCCGCAGGGTGGTGGCTCCTACAAAGGAAGCG